>JBILDG010000147.1:0-5037 GCA_044352715.1 Chthoniobacterales bacterium
ACGGCCTCATCATGGTCGAACCCGCCCAAGGCAATGCCGACTGGCGGATGCGCTATCACAACGCCGACGGTGCGGAGGTTGAAATGTGCGGCAACGGCGCAAGGTGCTTCGCGCGTTTTGTCGATAGGATCTCCCCGGTCAAGAATGGGGCGGTCACGTTCGAGACTCCCGCAGGCATCATTTCCGCCCGACTATCTGGCGACCAGGTCTCTCTCGGCATGAGCCAACCCGGGCCCTTCGCTGATGGGGTGACGCTCGACACTGCCGGCGAAAAGCTGACCGTCTATTCCATCAACACCGGTGTCCCTCATGCCGTCGTGCTCGTGGACAATCTCGATAGCGTCGATATCCGCAAAGTCGGCGCCGCCCTTCGCCATCACCACCATTTCCAGCCGCGCGGAACAAACGCCAATTTCGTACGGCAACTAGGACCACAGGATCTTGCCATCCGCACCTACGAGCGTGGTGTCGAGGACGAAACCCTCGCCTGCGGCACGGGCGTGGTGGCCAGTGCATTGACTTTGGCTGCTCTCACCGACATCCCGTCTCCTGTGCGTGTCCTCGTGAAAGGTGGCGACACTCTCACCGTGGAATACGTGCGCACAGACGCCGGCTTTGCTAGTGTCGTTCTCACTGGCCCGGCGGATTTTGTCTTTGAAGGCGAGATCACCCTCTAGTTCACTCTCATCATGTTCGCCGGCACCTACACTGCTCTCGTCACGCCATTCCGCGACGGCCAAGTCGATTACGACGCCTTCCGTCAACTTATCGAAGCCCAGATCGAGGGCGGCGTGGATGGTATTGTTCCCGTCGGCACAACCGGCGAATCTCCCACGCTTTCTCACGACGAGCACCGCGATGTCATCAAAGCCGCTGTCGAGATTGCCGCAGGTCGCGTCAAGGTGGTCGGCGGCACGGGTTCCAATTCCACCCAAGAAGCGATCGACCTTACCCAGGATGCGGAAAAAGCCGGGGCGGACGCCGCGCTCATCGTTGCGCCTTATTACAACAAGCCTTCACCCGAAGGGCTCTATCAGCACTTCCGTGCGATCGCGAAAGCCACCAAGCTGCCAATTATTCTCTACAGCATCCCCGGTCGATGCGGGATTGAGATTGGCCTTCCCCTCGTTGCGCGACTTGCCAAGGACTGCCCGAACATAGTGGCAATCAAAGAAGCCGGAGGCAGCGTGGAACGCGTTAGCCAACTGCGACAAGTGCTTCCCGCGAATTTCGAAATTCTCTCCGGCGACGATTCGCTCACTCTCCCGTTCATTTCAGTCGGCGCTGTTGGCGTAATCAGCGTGGCTTCCAATGTAGCTCCGGGCCCGGTGAGTGAACTGGTTCGTGCGGCCCGCGAAGGTCATATCGCCCGCGCCGAGGAACTTCATCGCCAGTTATATCCGCTATTCAAAAATCTTTTCGTGGAAAGCAATCCCACGCCGGTCAAATATGCCCTCTCGCTGACCATGGGCTTCTCCCCCTCCGTGCGCCTGCCACTGGTGGAGATGGGCGAGGAAAACCAGAAGCTTGTCCGTGACACACTCGCGCAAACCCGCCTTTTCCCATGAGCCAACCTCTCCACCTTTGCATCCACGGCTCGAAAGGCCGCATGGGACAAGCTCTTATCCGCTGCGCGGCAGAAGACCCGACTCTGGAAGTCACCGCCGAGGTTGACTCCGGAGACAACTTCGCCGACGCGATCACCAGCTGTGATGCGGTGATCGACTTTTCCGCAACACAGATCACACCGCAAGTGGCCCAAGCCTGCGCCGATGCGGGTAAAGTCCTCGTGATTGGCACAACGGGTCACGAACTCGCCGAGCGCGAGCAAATCAGCCGCGCCGCCTTGAAGATTCCCTTGGTTTTCTCTCCCAACTACAGCGTGGGCGTGAACACCCTTTTCTGGCTCACCCGCAAAGCGGCGGAAATCCTTGGTCCGG
This sequence comes from Chthoniobacterales bacterium, assembly GCA_044352715.1. GTDB lineage: Bacteria > Verrucomicrobiota > Verrucomicrobiia > Chthoniobacterales > JACTMZ01 > JACTMZ01. The sequence continues at coordinate 1,941 of JBILDG010000147.1, forward strand.
ACTTCGATCTGGAGGTTGTCGAAATGCATCACCGTTTGAAAAAAGATTCGCCTTCGGGTACAGCCCGTCACTTGGCGGAGATCCTCGCCGAGGTCCGCAAACTCGAATATGTCGAAGCCGCCCGCCACGGGCGCGCCGGTCTCGTTGGCGAGCGCAGCGAAAACGAAATTGGTATCCACGCCATTCGTGGTGGTGATGTTGTCGGCGACCACACCGTCATTTACGCTGCACCCGGCGAGCGTCTGGAACTCACCCACAAAGCCTCGAACCGCGACACTTTTGCCCGTGGCGCCCTGCGCGCCGCCAAGTGGGCTTCGACCCAATCGCCCGGACTGTACGACATGCAGGACGTGCTCGGCCTCAAGTAAAACTCAGACCAGCTTGCGCCGGAAGTCGCGCGGTTTCTGTTCGAGTAATTTCTCGGCACGCACGAGGGCTTCTCCGCGCAGCCTCGTTTTACTGCGCGGCAGATCGGCGGGAATTTTTATCCTCTTCTTTTGGAGCCACTCTTCGGCTATGCAGACGTCCTGCATTTCACCGAAGACCTCGCCGGCTTGATCAGCGCGGCGAATCATGCGGGACAAGCTGGTTCTTCCGCCAAGGTATTCACACTGGTAGAGGAGGCGCTTGATACGACGACGGCAATCATGAAAAGCTACGTCAGGCGCATTGGTTCGCGCGGCTTTTTTCCATGCACTGCGCGCAGCCCGGTAGGTTCCCGCCGCACGGTCGGCAATGTCCTCCCAGCCGATCATCCGCCAATCCGGATAGGAGCCGAGAACACCACGGGCTGTTTGAATCAAGCCACCGGCACGCCTCAAATCCGGCGGCGGCACGGAGGAAAATTTGATCGATTGGCCGGGAGCGTATTTTTCGCCCAAAGTCTGGACAATCGTCGCATCCCTGGTGGGAGCAAAAAGGTCCTTCAGGTCACGCAAAGCCGGAAGAAAGTTCTCTCTCCAAGTGCGGGCCTTCGGCAGCAACCGGCACAAACTTTGCAGTCGCTTCATACGGGTGCGGATGAAGTGCGCTTGTGCCGGCGGATCCTCGCTAAATCTTTCGATAGCCAATTCCGCTTCTTTCAACAAGTTGCTCAACGCGGCACGCAAGGCCGGACCAGCAGCGAGGCGCCGTTTTGAAGGGGAGGCCATGGCCGCACCATCATCAGACATGCCCCCCATGTCGGCAAGGGGCAACGGCGTGACAAAATTGACACACCCCACCATACACAGCCTATGCTTCAAATCATGAAAGCGATCCTCATCGTCGCCGCGTCCTTCCTCCTCGCAAGCAGTCTTGCCCAAGCCGCTTGCAAAGACTGCGGCTGCAAAGCCAAGTGCTCGGCAACTTGCCAGTGCCCTCAGAAAAAATCGGACGCGTGAACTCGCTAGACCCCCGCGCCAAACGTTTCCGTGCCGCCGACCGCTCGCTCCAACAAGCCCGAAACTCGCTGCTCGGCGTCCCCTTGGCCTTGCAGGACCTCCCTCGCCTCAACCAGTCTTCATTGTCAGACGCATTGGATGCGGTGAAAAATGCCCTGCATTCCATCGACCATGCCGCCACTCTGCTCGACCAGGCGCGCATGGAGTCGATTACTGACACGGACTGAGCCAGCCATTGCCTTTTGTCCGGGCGCGGACAGACTACTTGAAGTTACATGTTTTTCCTCACCCCACGTTACCGCAAAGAGGCCAAACTCGTCCTGCGTGCCGCGCGCAAACTCCTGCGCTACCGACGAGACATTATGCCCGAAAAGCAGATCACCGAGCTGTGCGCCGGAATCGCCGAGCTGAAAAGTGCGATGCGCCTGCGGTCCCGCGACGACATCGAACAGGCTACTCGCAAGCTCCACGAGATGTTCGATCAGGCTGCTCCCCAGCCTCCGTTGGCCGGATTGCGGGAAAACACGGAGGTTATTCTCGTTGCCTTGGTTATCGCCTTGGGCGTGCGCGCTTATTTTCTCCAACCTTTCAAAATCCCCACCGGATCGATGCAGCCGACGCTTTACGGCGTCACCGGAACTACCACGGTGGCACCGCCCCCATCATGGCCGCAGCGTGCGGCGGAGTTTATTCTGCGTGGGCGCACCTACTTCGACGTGACCGCCGAGCAAGACGACGCGGTGATAGGCCTGCGCGAAATCAACCGCTTCCATTTTTTCATTTCCACCGAGATCATCACGCGCAACCGCACCTACTCCGTGCCTGCCCCGATCGATGTGGTGCGTCGTGATTTCAAAATCAGCCCCGGCCGCCCCGTCCTCGCCGGTCAACCCATCGTGCGCGGCTACGCCGACACCGGCGACCAGCTGTTCGTTGACAAGGTGTCTTACCACTTTGTGCGTCCGCAAGCGGGCGACGTGTTTGTTTTCCGCACCTCCGGCATACGCCGCATCGAAGCCGGTCTTCCCCGGGGTATGGGATCTCAGTATTACATCAAACGGCTGGCTGCCATCGGCGGGCAAAACCTACGTATCGACCCGCCAAACCTCTATGTTAATGGTCAAATTCCCGAATCACCCGTCTTCCAGCGCGTGATGTCCTGTCGGGACGGCTACAACGGTTATTCCAATAGTAGCGCTAGCGGAGTTTTCTTCCCCATTCTTGGCTCGCCTGAGGCCACCTACACCGTGCCGGGCGACTCATATTTTGCTTTGGGCGACAACAGCTACAACAGTAGCGACAGCCGCTATTTCGGTCCGGTGCCAGAGCAGAACGTGGTAGGACGCGGGTTGGTAGTTTATTGGCCGTTCATCGGCCAGTGGGGTCTCATCAATTAGCTGCTAACCCGAAAAATGGCGAATCGCATCCGCCACGCCCTCACTCCACGGGTGAGCTGAAATGAAGCCGCCGGCTTTGCGCACGACGGCCTTGACCTCTTCCACCGCATTGGCCGGACACGCCACCATCGCCGCTGCTGAACCGTCGAGCATGGGGATGTCGTTGTAGTGGTCCCCGATGGCCAGAACGTCATCCCGCGAAATCGCCAGCAGTCGCGCCAATTCTCCCAAGGCCGACCCCTTGTGGATCTCACGGTGGGCAAAGCGGAGCCACACTTCGTTACGGTTGAAAGAAAACTCCGGCACATCAGACGACAA
>JBILDG010000149.1:0-5027 GCA_044352715.1 Chthoniobacterales bacterium
GCGCTTGGCGGCTTCTTCGACACGCTCACGGCTGTTGAAGGCCGAGATGCGGAAGTAGCCTTCGCCGGCCGCGCCGAAGCCGCTGCCGGGCGTGGTGACGATATTGGCTTCGCGCAGGAGGAAGTCGAACATGGTCCAACTCGGAACGCCCTCGGGTCCGCGCACCCAGATGTAAGGCGCGTCGATGCCGCCGAAAACTTGGAGTCCGGCGCCGGCGACCGCTTCGCGCAGGATGCGGGCGTTTTCCATGTAGAAATCGACCAGCGCGTCCACTTGCTGGCGTCCGTTGGGCGAATAGATCGCCTCGGCGGCGCGTTGAACGGGATAAGACACACCGTTGAACTTCGTGGTGTGGTTGCGCAGCCAGAGCGGGTGGATCGGTTTGCTTTCGCCGCCGCGCGTGCGGGCGTGGAGCGATTTCGGCACGACGGTGAACGCGCAACGAAGTCCGGTGAAGCCGCCGTTTTTCGAAAAGCTGCGGAACTCGATGGCGCACTCGCGCGCGCCTTCGATCTCGTAAATGGAATGCGGCACGCCCGGCGTCCGCACGTAGGCCTCGTAGGCGGCGTCGAAAAGAATCACCGCATGGTGTTTGCGCGCATACTCCACCCACTTGGTGAGCTGCTCGCGCGTGGCCACGGCGCCGGTGGGGTTATTCGGGTAGCAAAGATAGATGAGATCGACAGACTCCTTGGGGATTGAGGGAACGAAGCCGTTCTCCGCCGTGCAGGGAAGATAGACGAGACCCTCGTAGGCGCCGTGTTCGTCGGCGTCGCCGGTGTTGCCGACCATGACATTGGTGTCCACATAGACCGGATAAACGGGATCGGTGATGGCCACGCGATTGCCGGGGCCGAAGATGTCGAGGATGTTGCCGCAATCGCACTTCGACCCGTCGGAAACGAAAATTTCGTCGTCCTCTATTTCCAGTCCGCGGTCACGGAAGTCGTGCTGCGCGATGGCATGGCGGAGGAAATCGTAGCCCTGCTCGGGTCCGTAGCCGCGGAACGTGTCGCGGTGCGCCATTTCATCGACGGCCTTGTGCAAAGCTTCGATGCAGGCGGCGGGGAGCGGTTCGGTCACATCACCAATGCCGCAGCGTATAATTTTGGCCGCCGCGTCGGGATGGGCTTCGCTGAAGGCTTTGACGCGCCGCGCAATCTCGGGAAAGAGGTAGCCGGCTTTGAGTTTGAAATAATTTTCGTTGAGGTAGGCCATGTTGAAAAAGAGCGCGCGGCTTTCGGCCGCGCGCCCGGTTCGGTTTGCAAAGTTGTTTATGCGCCTTTGGCGGCGAGGTAGTTTTTCTCGGCTTGGTCCCAATTGACGGTGTTCCACCAGGCTTTGAGGTAATCGGGGCGGCGGTTTTGGTAATTGAGGTAGTAGGCGTGTTCCCAAACGTCGCAGCCGATGACGGGAGTGCCTTCGACGCCGGCGACGGCTTTGCCCATGAGGGGGCTGTCTTGGTTGGCGGTGGAGACGACTTCGAGTTCGCCTTTGTTCACGACGAGCCAGGCCCAGCCGCTGCCGAAGCGGGTGGCGCCGGCTTTTTCGAAGGCTTCTTTGAAGGCGTCGAAGCTGCCGAATTTGGCTTTGATGGCTTCGGCGAGTTTACCCTTCGGTTCGCCGCCGGCGTTCGGGCCCATGATGGTCCAGAAGAAGGTGTGGTTGGCGTGGCCACCGGCGTTGTTGCGGACGGCGGTGCGGATGGCTTCGGGAACCGCGGAGAGATCGGCAATGAGTTCGTTGACCGGCTTGGCCGCGAGGGCGGCATGGTCTTTCAGCGCGTTGTTCGCGTTGGTGATATACGCCTGATGGTGTTTGTCGTGATGAATTTCCATCGTGCGGGCGTCGATGTGGGGTTCGAGCGCGTTGTTTGCGTAAGGAAGAGGAGGTAGTTCGTAGGCCATAGATTTCTGTTTGTTGTTTCGGGGGAGATTTTTAACCGCGCGGGATGGGCACGGCAAGAGGGGATAAACCCTATTTACGCTGGGTGATGGTGTAACCGCGCTCCCGTAGGGCCGTGTCGGAGGCGGGGGTCAGGCGTCCGTCGGTCCACAATTCCACGCCGGCAAACGGTGCGCCTTCGCTTTGGAGCAAGGCTTGGGAGATGTCGTCGACGGTGGGTGTCCACCAAAGGAGGTCGGCGGGAAGCGGAATGACCAGTTCGTTTTTCTGCGAGACGGCGACGGGGAGCGCGTGGAAAAATTCCAACCGGGCGAGGGGGCCTTGGGCGGCCGCGCGCTGGGCAAGCAAGGCGGCGACTTCGCGATAATAAGTGGCCTCGGCGGTGTCCTCCGCGGCGGCGCAGGAGGCGACAAATTGCGGGACGCCTTTTTTGGTGCCGAGTTTGGTGAGTGAATCCACGAGCACGGCGGTCGAGGCGGGCGTATAACAGCGGTTGGCGAAGAGGTCGGCGATGGTGTCGGGCGCGACGCCGAGCGCGGCGAGATCCTCGCGGTCGGCAGCGCGGAGGTCGGCTGCGCTGGACGAGACGATTTTCTTGGCGAGGTCGCCGCTGATGTTGAGGCCGGTGACAACCTGCGAGACGGCGACGGGAGCGACCAGCATGGTGAGGGCCTTCACGCCGATACCGCCGAAATAGGCGGCGGAGGCGGTCTCGTTGAGAACGTTTTGGAAGGTTTCGTCGGGCAGGTAGGGATCGACACCGAGCGAGACGGCGAGTTGGCGCTTGATGCTACCGAGGCCGACGAGATCCGCCGCGCCGGTGGAGTTCGCGCTGCCCTCGGCAATCTGTCGGGAGTTCTCTTTGATCTGGCGGCCGGTGCGCTGGAGGAAATTCATGGCCCCCTTGGGCATGGCGGCGAGCGTTTTGCCGGGATCGGCAATGAGCTTGGCGGCCGCTTCGACTGGGGCTTTGGCGGCTTTGCCCGCGGCGCTGCCGAACATTTTCTCCCGATCCATTTTTTCGAGTTCGGCGATGGCGCGAAGCATTGCGGCGTAGGCACGGAGGTTTTCGCGTCCGGAAATGGCGAAGCTTCCGCGCGGCCCCTTGCCGGTGAATTGCAACGTCGCGCCATCGGGCACGACCACGGGATCGAGCACGAGGCCTGAGCCGGCGAGTGTCTCGTCGGACACGTAATCGGCCGAGGCGACGGGCGCAGGTGTTTCGTGGGATGGGCTGCCGGCGAATCCGGGCATCGCTGCGATGGCGGCGAGCAACGCGAGGAGTGGTAGTGTCTTTTTCCGTTTCATATCCAAAGGGACGCCGCGGGGGGGGGGCGATCAATCTTCTTCCAGCGCGCCGTCGCGGATGTGGAGGACGCGATCGCCGCGGGCGGCGAGATTCGTATCGTGCGTGACGGCGAGCAAAGTCGTGCCGTTCTCGCTGGCGAGGCGGAGGAGAAGGTCGACGATGTCGGCACCCGTGCGGGAGTCGAGGTTGCCGGTGGGTTCATCGGCGAAAAGCATACCGGGGCGGTTGATCAGGGCACGGGCGATGGCGACTCGTTGCTGCTCGCCGCCGGAGAGTTCCGAGGGCAGGTGATGGGTGCGGCCGCCGAGGCCGACTTGTGCGAGCAATCGCGCAGCTTCCTCGAGATTGGGTCGGCCTCCGATGAGGCCGGGGAGCGCGACATTTTCCAGCGCGGTGAGCTCCGGGAGCAACATGTAGCTTTGGAAGACGAAGCCCATTCGGGTGTTGCGCAGTTCGGCTTGGCGGGTTTCGGAAATGCCGTAAAGCGGTTCGCCTTCAAAGCGGACTTCTCCCCGGGTCGGGCGTTCCAGCCCGGCTAGCGTGTAAAGGAGGGTGCTTTTGCCCGCGCCGGAGGCTCCGCACAGAAAGACCCTCTCGCCGCGGATGACCGACAAATCCACGCCGCGCAGAATTTCGAGGGTGTTTGCTCCCAAGCGGAAGGCTTTGCGCAGTCCGCTGGCCTGGAGATGGATACCGTCGGTCATTACGGGGCCACCGGAGGCCGCGCGGTGTGCCTGATGTCCTCGGCCGAGGTGGCATAGACGGCGTCTTCGGCGATGTTGGTCGCGTGGTCGCCGATGCGCTCGATGATGCGGGCCACAAAAATCAGGTCGAGGTAATCGGAGATGCGCGAGGCGTCGGAGGCCATCCGCTCGGTCAGATCGTTGATGGTCTGGTGGTGCATCGCGTCGAGTTCGCGGTCACGGGCCTTGAGGCCGCGTCCCGAATTCTCGTCGCGGTCGGCAAAGCTGCGCATGCTTGTGCGGAGGAGGTCGAGGGCGATGCGGAACATTTTCTCGAGGGTGGCGGTCTCGGGAAGAGTGGGGGATTGGTTAAGGTGCCGGGCGCGCCGGGCGATGCTGACCGCTTGGTCGGCCACGCGCTCGAGGTTGCTGCTCACTTTCATCGCCGCAATCACCTCGCGAAGATCTTTCGCCATGGGCTGGTAGCGCACCATGATTTCAACCCCGTCCTCGTCGATGGCTTTCTCCAGCGAGTCGATTTCCGCGTCATCGGCGATCACGCTGTTGCAGGCGTCGAGGTCGCGCTGGAAGAGTCCTTCGCCGGCGCGGATCAGCCCGCGCTCGGTCAGGCTGGACATCATGAGCACGTTTCCACGCAGGGTTTCCAGCGCTTCATCGAAGCGCCCGAGGATGTGTTTGGGATTTTCGGCCGGCATGTTTTAAATTAGGCATCCGGTCTGCCGCGGGGCAAGCCAGCTTGCTTTAAAATATCGCAGCTTCCAAGCGGGCGCGCAGTTCGCTGATCGGGATGCGCTCCTGCTGCATCGAGTCACGGTGACGCAAAGTGACGGTGTCGGCTTTCTCCGGGCCGTTTTCACCGATCGTGTCGAAGTCGATGGTGACGCAGAAAGGCGTGCCGATTTCGTCCTGCCGGCGATAGCGCCGTCCGATGGCGCCGGCTTCGTCGTAGAAGACCATCATGTGCGGGCGCAGGGAGGCCGCGATGGCTTTGGCTTTCTCGACCAGCGCCGGTTTGTTTTTCAGGAGCGGGAAGATGCCGCATTTCACCGGGGCCATGCGCGGATGGAAGTGGAGGACGGTGCGGACTTCTTTTTTGCCGCTCTCGTCGG
>JBILDG010000148.1:0-5027 GCA_044352715.1 Chthoniobacterales bacterium
CACGCTGGCGCCGGTGTCACGCTTGCTCATCTTGGATCCGTCCGGATTGAGAATGAGTGGGATGTGGGCGAAGCGCGGCGGTTCGACGCCGAAGGCTTTGTACAATTCGACGTGCTTCGGGGTGTTCGAGAGATGGTCCTCGCCGCGGATGACATGGGTCATTTTCATCTCGATGTCATCGACGACGTTGACGAAGTGGAAAATCCACGAGCCGTCGGGTCGCCGGATGGTCATGTCGGGGTGGGTGCCGGGATTCGAGAGGTCGAAGGTGATCGTGCCGCAGACTTCGTCATGGACGATGACGCTCTCGCGCGGGGAGCGGAACCGCAGGGCGCCGGCATCTTCGTAGACCATGCCTTTGTCTTGGAGAATTTTCAGGTAGCGTTCGTAGATCGCGCCGCGCTCGCTCTGGTAATATGGGCCGTAGTCGCCGCTCTTTTCCGCGCCTTCGTCCCAATCGAGGCCGAGCCAGCGGAGCCCGTCGTAAATAGCGCGGACGGCTTCCTCGTTGTGGCGCTCGCGGTCGGTATCCTCGATGCGCAGGACGAAGGTGCCGCCAGTGTGGCGGGCGTGGAGCCAGTTGAAGAGGGCGGTGCGGGCGCCGCCGACGTGGAGGAAGCCGGTGGGTGAAGGAGCGAAACGGACGCGGACTTGGGATGACATAAGGATTATTCGGTTGCGGCGGGCGGGGTGGGCTGTCCGATCTGGCGCAGTCCGGGCAGGCGGTAATCGCGAAGCAGACGCTCTTCCTCGGCTTTGCTGCCTTCGACATCGAGCACGATGAGGCCCGGGTCTTCGGCGAGTTTGAATCGGTGGAAGCGGTCGGTCGGGTGGTCGATGGCCTCGGCCAGATCGGCCAGAGAACGGATGGGGCGGCCGTTCGCCTCTTCGATGATTTCGTAGCTCAGATTCTCGTAGCCGACGGTGTTGGGGCCGGGCAATACGGCGCTGATGAAAACAATTTTGCCGCGATCGGAGGGCAGTTCGTGCTGGTAGCGGTCAAGGTAAACAAGGCGCTGGGGGCCCTCGCGAGTCCAATTCGGCCCCCACTCCCGGAGAAATTGGCGCGAGAGTTCCGAGAAAACGATGCCGCCGACAATGAGGTGGTTCGGCGGGGAGTCGAAAATGTAGGGCTGGCTGACCATCTTCGAGCGGTCACGCGGCGCAAGAGTCACGTCGATGGTTTTCTCTTCCCCGTTGCGGGAAATGACAAAGGGAACGGTTTGGCCGGCCTTGAGCACAGTCGAGGCGTAGTGGGCAAGGGAGATTTTTCCGAAGCGTTCGTCCTCGTAGTTGCCATCCTGGTCGATGGTTTTGCCGTCGAGGCGCAGAAGGACGTCGCCGACTTTGAGTCCGGCCTGCTCGGCGGGGGAACCCGAAGCGATCCGGGTGATGTAGGCACCGCCGTTGCCCTCGGAGAGCTTGGCGAAGCGGCGGAGTTGGGGGTCGCGTGTGTCCGCATAACCCAGGCCGGCGCGGGGAAAACCGGCGTAAGGTTCCTTCGCGGCCGCCTGCAGGAAGTGTTCGATGACCGGCACCGGGATGACGTCGGCCGTCTGAGTGCGGGAGTCGTAGCGCATGAGCAACCCGACAAGTTTGCCATCCTTGAAGGCGGGCACCGTGAAACTGTTTTCGCGCGATTGGAGAGGCAAGCTGAGTTTGAAGACGAGAAACGCGCTGTCATCCACGGGGTAGGGGGCGACCTCGATGGTGGTGATCGTCGCTGCGGTGCGCACCGCGCGTCCGTTGGGTTCGAGTTGGAGGATTTCCACGCGGTCGCCCACGGCGGCGGTTTCGTCCAACTTCGCCCCGGGAATGCTTTGCAGAAACTCCGCGGCGGGCGCGGCCAGCAAGGCCAGGTTGGCCTCGTAGTCCACCGCCTCCACTTGCGCGGCCGCTTTGAGGGCGGTTTCGGGTTTCTCCAACTCGATGTAGCTGTGGTTGGCCACGAGTTCGGCAGTCACCAGAATGCGCCCATCCAGCAGAACAACGCCGAGACCTTGCCGCAGCGCGGGCGCGTTTTTGCGCCAGGGTTGGGCGAAGTTGTAGGACTGGCTGGCGACATTGACGCGTACAACCGGCGGTTGTTTGGTGCCCGCGACATCCGGCGGAGGCATCGGTGCGGGCGTGGGCGCGGGGGCGTCGGACGGGCTTTCTTGTGCGGGAGTTGGCGAGGACAAAACTTGGCGCAATGACTCCATCGCCGGGGCGGGAAACGAAATGGCAAGCAGCAGGCCAAACGCTGTGAGGCTGGATCGGAAAAAGTTCATCGGGCTGAAAAGTCAGAGGTTTTTACTGTTGGTCACACCGTAGCGGTCGCGGATGCGCTGGTCCGCCTCGGCCAAGGCCGACCGTTCCAAAACGACCGGGCGCCCCTCGCCGAGCAGTTCGATGACATGAAACTCCCCGGGTTCCTCAAACGCGGCCGCCACATCCTTGAGCGAGCGGATCGGTTTGCCGTTGATACGGTCCACAATGCTTCCTTTGAACGGGGCGACGTAGGTATTGACCGGATCGTTGAGAACATTGCTGAGCACGACGACCTCGGGATACTCGCGGTAAAGGTGATCCGAGACAAAGTAGTCGAAAAAGTAACGCAGTCGCGTGTCCAAGTTTTTCTGCGCGTCGAGGAAATCGCGGTTGAGGGGCTGGAAAAGAAGGCCGCCAACCAGCATGAAACGCGGACGCGTGTCATAAGCGCGCGCCTGCATATCGAAGGGCCACGGACGGTCGAGTTCGAGCAGGACATCCTCTTTTTTCCCCTCACGCAGGATTTCCAATTTGACGGTATCGCCCTTGAATTTGCGCTCGAACACCTCGGCCATTTCCACGCGCTCTCCATCGAAGTCAATTTTGCCGTCGGCAAAGACTTTGTGTCCATCCACGGAAAGGATCACATCGCCGCCCTGCAATTTGGAGTGCGAGGCGCCCCCGCCAAAAACACTCCCGACGAGCACGCCGGTGTCCGGTTCTTCCAGTCCGAGCGCGGCACGCAGTGCGGGATTGACCAAGGGAAAGTAGGTCGCGGCCAGATCCATGTAGCGGTCGTAGGATCCGTCGTTCACGTCCTCGAGGAATCTCCGCACGACGGGCGTGGGGATCATGTAACCGACATTTTGGGCCACCGCACCGCTGTAGCCCTGAAAAGCGACGCCGACGACTTTGCCGCTTTGCATGACAGGGCCGCCGCTGTTGCCGGGGTTGATGGCCGCGTCGATCTGGATGGTGAGATGGCTATCCACTTCCGAATGGCTGTAGGGCTGGAAGTCGATGCGGGAGACAATCCCGCGCGTCACCGATAACCGGTCGCCGCCGATGGGGTAGCCGTAGGCGCTGACCTCGGACTCGAGGGCGGGGATGCCGCCGAACTCGAGAGGCTTGGTGCCTTCGAAGAATTTTTCGTCATAGACGGCGAGCAGCGCGAGGTCGCAGTCGTGGGCCACGTGCAGGACGCGGGCCGGCCACGGTTTCGGATCCCCTTCTTTGACCACAGTGATGAAGGTCGCGTTGCTGACCACGTGCGCGTTGGTCATGATCCGTTTTCCTTCGATGACAAAGCCCGCCCCCACGCCGCTGACGACTTGCCCCGGATTCCACGGCACGGAGTAGTCCGCCTGCTGCGAGGTCGTCGAGATGCGCACCATGCTGGCGGCGGGTCCGGGAGCGGAGGCCGCGGCGACAGCGCAGGTCGCGACCAAAAAGCAAAAGAAGCGAACGGCTGAGATCATGGGGTTGAAAGGTTAACGGGACGGCCTCTTTTGGCAAACCGGGAAAGAGCGGCGCCCCAGACTGGCCAAATGCACGACGTGGATTATGGTCATCGAGACCGCCATGACTGACGCTCCATTTGTCCCGCTGTTGAGTCCCGCCGGAATTGCGGAGCTTTCGCGACGCACCTCCGCGCCGGCGCATCCTGTCACCGAAACGCAAATTTTGCGCGACGGCGACGAGGCTTTTCCGGCCATGCTTGAATTGATCCGGTCTGCGCAAAGTTCCGTGTGGTTCGAAAACTTTATTTTTGCCGGCGATGCGACGGGGCGGCGCTTTGCCCGGGCTCTGGGTGAGGCGGCGCGGCGCGGGGTTGAGGTGCGGGTGCTTTACGATCCGGTCGGGACCATGATGGTCAAAGGCGGTTCCATCGCGAAAACACTCGCCGCAGAGGGAGTGAACGCCCGCCCTTTTCGGCCAGTGGGAATTTTGGCGCCTTGGACGTGGGCGCGTTTGCGGCATCGAGACCATCGCAAAACTCTCATCGTGGATCGGGAGACCGCCGTGGTGGGCGGGCTGTGCATCAGCGACAACTGGGCCGCTCATGCCGATGGCGGGCACAACTGGCGTGATACCGCGCTCATCGTCTGTGGACCGATCGCAGGCGATGTCGGTATCGCCTTCGATGCCATGTGGCGACGTGCCCTCGGCGAGGATGTGCCTGTTCCGGCGGTCTTTTCGGAGACTCCCCCTCCGCCGCCCTGCGGTCTGGTCGCGGCCGACCAACCCGGGGCTCACCACGTGGCCTCGATTTATATCTGGCTGGCGAAAAATGCCCGCCGCACGCTTGAAATCACCGATGCCTATCTGGTCACGCCCGAGCCGGTGGTGGCCGCTTTCGAGGCAGCGGCGAGGCGCGGGGTGGACGTCCGGTTTTTGCTCCCTGGAAACAACAACCACAAACTGGCCGGAGCTTCGGCGCGGCGGCTTTACGGACGCCTCATGGCGGCGGGTGCGCGCATTTACGAATGGCGCGGTATGATGGTGCATGCCAAGACCGCGGTGGCCGACGGCGAGGTGGTTCTTGTTGGTTCCAGCAATCTCGACCCGCTCTCGATGACCCGAAACTACGAGCTGAATCTGCTGGTGGCTGATTCAGGAACCGGAGCCCGCATGCAGGAAATGTTCGAAAGCGACATGCACGGCGCCCGCGAGGTCATCCCGTCGGAATGGGCCAAGCGCCCGTTGCTGCAGAAAGCGGCCGAGTCTGTTGCGCGGATTTTCGACGACAACCTGTAGGTGGTTTATACCTAGCACCC
>JBILDG010000150.1:0-5024 GCA_044352715.1 Chthoniobacterales bacterium
GCGACATGCACGGCGCCCGCGAGGTCATCCCGTCGGAATGGGCCAAGCGCCCGTTGCTGCAGAAAGCGGCCGAGTCTGTTGCGCGGATTTTCGACGACAACCTGTAGGTGGTTTATACCTAGCACCCTCGCCGATGAATCTGCTCTGGCCAAAGCGCCGCGCGAGGGCGCGCGTGGTCCCCGGGACCCCAGAGACTCACACGCGTAAGGTCCGGGGGCTGGCGGACGCCGTTATTAATTCCGCCGCCCGCGTCGTTGGCCGAAGCTCTTGCTCCGGCGTCGGAGCTGCGGGCGTCCATCGAGGCGTGGCTCGATCTTGGGACGGCGTGGCGGTTGATCCTCGCCGTGGATCGGCACATTGACGCCTTCGAGTTTCAAGCGGTCGATCTTTTGTCCGACGAAGCGTTCGATGGCCGCGAGTTTTTTCAATTCGTCCGGCGCCACGAGAGTGAAAGCGTCGCCCGACTGCTGGGCGCGCCCCGTGCGGCCGATGCGGTGCACATAATCCTCCGGGTGTTGGGGGATGTCATAATTGATCACATGGCTCACGCCGGCCACGTCGATGCCGCGGGCGGCGATGTCAGTGGCGACCATCACTTCGTATTTGCCGGACTTGAAGCCTTCGAGGGCCTCGATGCGCTGGTTCTGCGAACGGTTCGCGTGGAGAACGGCGACCGAGTGGTTGTTGTCGCGCAGGCGACGGGCGATGCGGTCCGCCCCGTGTTTGGTGCGGGTGAAGATGAGCACGCTCTGGTAGTCCGTGGCGTTGAGAAGGGCGAGCAGCAGGCCGAACTTTCCTCCCTGATCGACCACGTAAACGCCGTGTTTCACCATTGAAGCCACCGAGCGGGTGGCGCCGATTTCAATCCGCACCGGATCACGCAAGGCCCAGCCGGCCAAGTCGGCGATTTCGGGCGGGAGCGTGGCGGAGAAGAAAAGTGTCTGACGATCTTTCGGGCATTTCGCGATGATGCGTTTCATCGGCTGCAAGAAACCGACATCCAGCATGCGGTCAACTTCGTCGAGCACGAGCACTTCGATGTCGTTGAGTCGCAGTGTGCCTTGCTGCAGGTGATCCTCGAGACGTCCGGGCGTGGCCACAACGACATCCAAACCTTCACGCAAAGCGTTGCGCTGCGCCCCGTAGCCCACGCCGCCGAAGACCGACGCGATTTTCAGATCGGTGAAACGCGCCAGATCCCGCATCGAGGTCTCCACTTGCATGGCGAGTTCGCGGGTCGGCTCCAGCACGAGGCAGCGCAAGCGCCCGTGGTGGCCGAGTTTTTGCAACGACGGCAGGGCGAACGCGGCGGTCTTGCCGGTGCCGGTCTGGGCGGAGGCAATGACGTCGCGGCCTTCGAGGGCTGCGGGAATCGCCCGGAGCTGGACTGGGGTCGGATCCCCGTAACCCATCGCTTGGACGCCTTGGAGTAGTGGCTTGGTCAATCCAAGCTTGGAAAATGGCATGCGGCGCGGACACTCGGGCCGGCGGAGGAGAATGTCAATGCACGCTTTCGCGTCGATATGACACGTTTGGCGCTTGAGCGCGGGCCGGAATGGCGAAAGATAGCGTTCTTTTTACCGAGCTATGCCCCGTCTTCGTTTTATCCCGATGAGCCCCGCGCGTGTGGCCGAGGTGTTGCTCGAAGGACGAAGCGGCACGCCGCCCGATCTAGGCGACACGATGGTGCTGGTGCCCACGGCCGGGGCCGGGCGGGCGATCCGTCAAGCGTTGGCGCGGCAGGTGAAAGGCGGGGTGCTTTCACCGAAATTTCAGCTTCCGATGGAAGTTGTCCTGCCGGAGGGGGAGAGTTTTGCCTCGTCGGGGGAAAGCGTGGTCGCGTGGGCGGAGGTTCTGCGCTCGACGCCACGGACACGTTACGCCGCGGTGGTGCCGCAAGCGGTGAAGTTGGATGAGGCCGAGGATTTGCTCGGGGCCGCGGCGAGGTTGGCGGGCGTCTGCGACGAATTGGCCGAAGCCGGGCTGGACCCGTCTTCGCCTTTGCTGACCGAAGTTTGCGCGAACGACTCGCAGCGCTGGGAAGAGTTGGCCAAAATTTACCATCTCTACCTCGATGTTCTCTCGCGCGCCGGATTGCGCGACCCGAACGAAGCGCGTTTGTCGCAAATGGCCGATCCAAAATTGCCGACGACGCTGCGGCGCATCGTTGTGGCGGGTGTGCCCGATCTGCCGCCGGTGGTGGAAAAATATCTTGCGGCGGCCGGGCCAAAGGGTGTGGAGATCGAGGTGCTGGCTTGGACGACCGTCGGCGAGGATGCCCGCTTGGATCCCTGGGGACGCCCCGACCCGGAGTGGTGGGGATCTCATCCGGTGTCCGTGCCGGATGAGTGTCTGATCGTCTCGAACGACACCGCCAACGAGGCCGTTCAATTGCTCGACTTTGCCGCGTCAAGTCGCGAGGACGGATTTGCCGTGATTGCGGCCGCTCCCGAATGTGCCGTGGCGCTGGAGGCGGAAATCGCCCTCCGTGGCGCGGTGCCTTATTTACCGGAGGGGCGCATGCTTGCACGAACCGAGTCAGCGGCTTTGGTGCAAGAATGGGACGCCTTCGCGCGGTCGGGCCGGTTGCGCGACCTGCGGCCGATGCTTCATCGTCCGGCTTTCTTGCGGTTCCTCGGCGGACAAAAAGCTGGCCTGAGTTCCTCGGATGCCTTGGAGGCGTGCGACCTGCTGCTGGCCGAGCGCTTCTGCGAAAAGATTCACGACGCCAAGTCGTGGCACGAGGCCGCCCCGGAACCGGGCAAAAATTCTGAACGGCGCCGCCACGCCATCATGGGTAAATTCATCGCGTCCGTCGAATCGCTGCTGCGCCGCAAATTGAGCGGCCGCGAATGGTTGCTGGCCGTGGGCGATAGTGAGGCCGACCAGCAGACGTCTGACGAGTTGGCGGCGGTGGCCGAATTGCTTGAGGAAATGGAATTGTCGCCCGTTTTGTCCGCGGTGCCGGAGGACCTTCGCCGCGCGGCTTGGCGGCGCGAGACGAAAAAGCGTCGCGTTTTCCAAGCGGCACCCGACGACGCGGTGGAGATCCAAGGTTGGCTCGAAGCACCATGGGTCGAGGCTCGGGCCGTGTGCGTGGCCGGTTGCCGCGAGGGGGCTCTGCCGGCGGGTTTGTTTGAGGATGCGTTTTTGCCGGACGGCGTTCGGGCGAAGCTCGGTCTGTCATCGCAGGCTTCGCGCTACGCCCGCGACGCTTATCTGCTCTCATGCCTTTTGGCCTCGCGCGGCGCGGCAGGACTGCGGCTCGGGGTGAGCCGGTTCCGGCCGGGGGGTGAGCCGAACCGGCCTTCGCGTTTGTTGCTGGGTTGTGCGGATGACGAATTGCCGATCCGTATCCGGCGCGTCTTCCAACCGCCGGCCACGGTGCGCTCGATGCGTTCGTCCTCGACGCCATGGAAATTGCGTCTGGCTGCTCCGCCCGCGGTGGAAGCAATCCGCGTCACCGGTTTCAAGCATTACCTCGAATGCCCGCTGCGCTTTTATTTGTCGCAAGTGCTCAAGCTGCGGCCCTTCGATCCCGAAGCGCGCGAGATCAATCCGGCCGACTTTGGCACGCTCGTTCACCGTGTGCTGGAAAATTATCATCGTGCCGGGCTGTCTGGTGCGACGGAGGAGGGGAAGATTGCCGGTTTTTTCAGCGAGGAGCTGGATCGTCAGGTGGCCGCAGCCTACGGGCGGCATCCTGCTCCGGTCGTGCGCGTGCAAGTGGAGTCGATGCGCGTGCGGTTGCGGAGCTTTGCCGCGCTTCAAGCCCGGGAGTGCCGCCAGGGTTGGCGCATCCTCGATACCGAATATGCGGTGAGGCCCGAGCAGGGCCACAAGATCGGGCCGCTCGCACTGGCGGGAACGATGGACCGCGTGGAGATTCATGAGGAACTCGGGCTGCGTATTTTGGATTACAAAACATTCGCTTCCGCGAAGACGCCCGAGGAAACCCACTTCGAGGCGCCGCGCGAGCGGGTGGGTCTGCCTGAAGCGTCGTTCGAGCGATTGTCGGCCAAGGGCAAGCCGCGCCCGAGGTCGTGGAGCGATCTGCAGTTGCCGCTTTATCGTCGGTTGGCGACGGAGATCTGGCCGGAACACGCGGCCAAGGGAGTTGCGGTGGGCTACATTTTGTTGCCGGCTGATCCGGAGGGAACGCAGATTGCGCAGCTTGTGCTGGATGACGAGGCCCAGCAGTCGGCGGAGACGTGTGCGGCCTCCGTTGCCTCGCGGGTGGCGCGGGGAATTTACTGGCCGCCCGCGCCGGCCGGGACCGTGGCCTTTGACGATTTTGCAGCGTGGTTCGGGGGTGGCGACCCTGCGGCCGTTATCGCGGAGGAAAGTATCGCCATGTTGGAGGGACGGGGATGAAGGATTTCGAGCGCCTGCTTCTGATTGTGGCCAATGCCGGCAGCGGCAAGACGTATCGTCTGGTCACGCGTTGCCTCGATCTGCTGGCCCGCGGACAGCCGCCGGAAAAAATTCTCGCGCTGACTTTCACCCGCAAGGCTGCGGCGGAGTTTTTGGAAAAGCTTTTCGACCGTTTGGCCGAGGCCGCGCTCGATCCGCGGAAATTGGCCGATCTGCGGGATGCGCTGGGTATGCCGGAGATCACGCGGGAGGATTGCCTTGCTTGGCTGCGACGTTTGGTAGCGGTGTTGCCGCGTTTGTCCATGGGGACGATGGATCAGTTTTTCGGGCGCATCGCGCGGGCTTTTCCTTTTGAACTGGGTCTCGGTCGTGAGTTCCAAGTGATGGATGAGGCCGCGCAGGAGGAGGGGCGACGGCGGGCGCTGGATGAGTTTTTCCGCGGTGCGGTGGAGACGCCGCAGGGCTTGGCGCAGTTCGTCGAACTCTTGCGTCAGCAAAGTCGCAACAAGTCGGGTCAATCGGTGCTCCGGACCATCGAGCGCGCGGCGGCTTCATTGCACGAGGGGTATCTCGACACCCCGAAGGGAATGGTCTGGGGTGACGTCGCGGAGATCTGGCCGCAGGGGAGTGTGATTTTGTCGGCCGCTCCG
>JBILDG010000151.1:0-5013 GCA_044352715.1 Chthoniobacterales bacterium
CGCAAAAAACCAATGATCCAATCGTCGAGCATTAGGGCGTTTTTTTTGACCGCGTCTTGCGTCCTGGTCAGCGGGTGTGCCGTCGTGGGGGTCAGGATCCAAGACGAATCCTCCAACTCAATCCGCCGATATGCGCGGGCAACTGCTCATCACAACGGCTCGCATGTCGCTGCCCTCCAACTCGATCGCGCCAACCAACCTCGCATAGCAACCAGCGAAAAACTGGCCGCTTTGATCGAAGCGATACGGCTGACTGACGGTGTCTCACCGGGAAACCCGCTCTCGGAAATCAACAGGGCAGCCACAACCCAGATTGTCAGCCTCATGCAGGCCGCTAATTTTGCTCCACTGGATGTCGCGGGATACGAACATCCGTTGACGATTCGCCGGGAGTCAAAAGATACGTTAAATCCCCAGACATCCGACCGACTCATTCGTGCCGACGCGATCAGCATCCGCGGATTGCGCCGTAGAACGCAGCAGAGCGGATCAGGGGTCCCCTATGTCGCATGGTTTGCACCAAAGTCACCCTCTCTTAGCGGCCAAGCAGGCATCCCTCCATTAGCCGGACTGAGTGAACCGGTTACCGCTGTGGTGGAGACGCATGCCGGACAACCCGCGTTGGTTTTCTACCGCACACTGCAAACAGACCACGTCAATATTGGGGGAAAGAATCTACCTCTGGCCGCCGATTACTCCGGGCAACTGGCTTACCTGATCGCTCAGGGGCGCAACCGAAGCCTCGACATCAATGCACTGCTTTTTACCGACCGCAACATGGACAACGCCGGCCTGTATCAATTCGAACGCTTCGACCCGGATAAAATTCCTGTCGTCTTTGTGCACGGCTTGATGTCACGTCCCGAAACATGGACGCAAGCAGTGAATCAACTTTTGGAAGATCCAGAGATCCGAGCACGCTACCAATTCTGGTTTTTCCTTTACCCCACGGGGCTACCGGTATGGATGTCTGCCGCCAAGCTTCGCGGCGAACTCGACCGCTTCCGCAACACGTATGATCCGCAGCGTCGCAACCGCAACCTCGACCGTGTGGTGCTGGCCGGACATAGCATGGGCGGGCTCATCTCAAGCCTCCTGATCCGCGAGGGCGGACGTAATCTCTGGCAGCAATTCACGAACACGCCGCCGGAAAAACTACGGATCTCAGCAGAATCCAAGCGTCAAGTGTTGGAAATCGTGGATTTCAAACCGCGGCTGGACGTAGCTCGCGTTGTCTTTTTTGCGACACCGCATCAAGGCAGCAGCCTGGCCGTGAATCCCGTGGCGAAATTTTTTGCCGACATGGTGCGTTTGCCATTTACACCCTTCGAACGTGATCGCTTGGCGTTCGCCCAAGCCGTTCATGAAGATCTGCGCAGTTTGTTTGTCGCGCCCGCCAATAGCCTTGTCTTTCTTCGAGCCAAATCTCCCCTGCTCATGGCCATCCTAAAGCTTCCGCTCAATAAGTCTGTCCCCTACCACTCGATCATCGGTGACCGCGGTAAAGGCAACACACCCGACAGCTCGGATGGCGTCGTGCCTTACTGGAGCTCGCACCTTCCGGGAGCGGCTTCGGAAAAAATCGTGCCATCAGGACACGGCGCGAACGAACACCCAGCGGGCATTGATGAATTCCGACGAATCCTTGCCGATCATTGATACATCTCGACATCGGCGAGGTAGAGCGAGCCGCGATTTAGTGCTGATTTTGCATAGTATCTTCGGGGTGAATTTGGAATTATCCCATTCTTTCCTGATACCCCATGCTGGACACGATCGCCCTGATTATTCTGACACTCCTGGTTGTGACTTTGGCCGCTGCCGTGGTTTCGTTATTTGACCTCCCCTACAAAATCGCAGTCAAACGCAACCATCCACAACGAGACGCGATCTATGCCGCTTGTTGGATGAGCCTGTTCACCCTCGGGGCACTCTGGCCGCTGGCTTTCATCTGGGCACTCACCGTACCCGCCGAGAAAAACACCGACAGTTGACCGCCATGCTCGCTTTACTTGTTCTTATTTACTGCTCGTTTCTCTGGCTCATTTTCGGCCAATTCAAGATCGCTCCTCTCAACAAATGGACCGGCCTCGCCGCCGTGTTTGCAGGGTTTTTCGCCATCGGCGGCATAGTCCTCTTGATGAACTTCTACCAACCCTACACGCCGGACGGTCGATTCTACTTTTACACCACCCCGATCGTCAGCGAGGTCAAAGGGCGCGTCGCTGAAGTAACTGTGACCGCCAATAAACCGGTCAAAGCCGGAGACACACTCTTCCGCCTTGGAGACACCGGCTACAAAATCAATGTCGAAACGGCACGAGCCGATTACGACCGTGCCCTTGCTTCCTACGAAGGTGCCAAGCGCGAATACGAGCGAGCCATGGACATGCTGTCGAAAAATACCATCTCCCAGCAGGCCTTCGACATGGCACGCGACACCGCCACCGTAGCCTACAACGAGGCCAAACGGCAGCGATCTGCCCTCGAGGATGCGCAGCATGACCTCGACCGCACCATCGTGCGCGCACCGGCCGATGGCTTCGTCACCCAACTACGCCTTGAACCCGGCACCATGGCCGTGCCTATGCCGATGGCTCCGCTCATGACTTTTGTCAGCACTTCCGATCAGCAGTTCATCGCCGCCTTCCGTCAAAATGTTCTGCAGGACATCGACCCCGGCGATCTCGCCGAACTGGCCTTCGACGCCATCCCCGGACGCGTCATTCAAGGCAAAGTTGATCGTATCCTCCCGGCCTTGGCCGAGGGCCAGCTAACCCCGGGCGGCGAGTTGCTCTCCGCCAGCGGACGAATGCCCGACGGCCGCGCTGCCATCGTCATTAATATCACAGAAGATCTTTCCGGCTTCGAATTGCCCATCGGCGCCTCCGCGCAAGTCTGTGTCTACACCGGACGGAGCAAACCGACCGAAATCATCCGCAAAATTCTTATCCGTATGCAGGCATGGAAAAACTACCTTTTTCTGCCCTGATAAGACCCACACTGAGCTTAAATATTGCGGTTGAGCCAACTATTTTGCGCTTTTTGCATAGTCGGGAGAACTTTTAATCCCTAAGCATTTCCCCTTCTCAAAGCTTGCAAATCAAGCTTCCAACTTCTCATGAAAAAATCGATCAACCTACTCACTCTCGTGTTGACAGCATTCTCGCTGACCTGCACGAGTGCCTCAGCCCAGTCAGCAAAAAAACCCAACATCCTTGTCATCTGGGGCGATGACATCGGTCAGTTCAACATCAGCGCCTACAACATGGGCATGATGGGTTACAAAACGCCCAACATTGACAGCATCGCCAAGCAAGGTGCCCTCTTCACTGATTGGTATGGCCAGCAATCCTGCACCGCGGGACGCGCCGCCTTCATCACCGGACAGTCCCCCATCCGCACCGGCCTGACCAAAGTCGGTCTGCCCGGCGCGCCCGAGGGCATGAAAAAAGAAGACCCGACCATCGCCACGCTGCTCAAAGCGCAGGGCTATGTCACCGGCCAGTTCGGCAAGAACCACCTCGGAGACCGCGACGACATGCTGCCCACCGCCCACGGCTTCGACGAATTCTTCGGCAACCTCTACCACCTCAACGCCGAGGAGGAACCCGAGCACCCCGACTACCCGAAAAACCCCGAGTTCAAACAAAAGTGGGGGCCCCGCGGCGTCATCCACAGCTTCGCCGGCGGCAAGATCGAGGACACCGGCCCGCTGACCCGCAAGCGCATGGAGACCATCGACGAGGAAGTCAACACCAAGGCCCTCGAATTCATGGAGCGCGCAGTCAAAGAGGACAAACCCTTCTTCATCTGGTGGAACTCCACCCGCATGCACATCTTCACCCATCTCAAGGACGAGTCTGACGGCAAAACAGGCCTCGGCATCTACGCCGACGGCATGGTCGAGCATGACGGCCACGTCGGTCTCGTCCTCGCCAAGCTCAAGGAGCTCGGTATCGAGGACAATACCATCGTCATGTATTCGACCGACAACGGCGCCGAGGCTTTCACTTGGCCCGACGGCGGCACGACCATGTTCCGCGGCGAGAAAAACACCCAGTGGGAAGGCGGCTACCGCGTCCCCGCCATGATCAAATGGCCCGGCGTGATCCAACCAGGCACTGTGATCAACGACATTGGCGCCCACGAGGACATGTTGCCCACCCTCGTCGCCGCCGCCGGCAACCCCAACGCCAAAGAACAACTCCTCAAAGGCGCCAAACTCGGCGGCCGCTCCTACAAAGTGCATATCGATGGATACAACATGATGCCCGCTCTCAAGGGCGAAGGCGCCTGGCCGCGCCGCGAGTTCATCTATTGGACCGATGACGGCAGCGTGGCCGCGCTCCGCTATGACAACTGGAAGATCACCTTCCTCGAGCAACAGGCTCACGGCCTCCACGTCTGGCAGCAGCCCTTCGTCGAACTCCGTGCCCCGATCCTCAACAACCTCCGCATGGATCCGTTCGAACTGGCCCAGGACATCGGCATGGACTACGGCCGCTGGTATCTCGAGCACATGTTCGTCATCGCTCCGGCCACAGCCTACGTCGGACAGTGGCTCCAGAGCTTCAAGGAGTTCCCGCCGCGCCAGAAACCCGGCAGCTTCAACCTCGATCGGGTGATGGAGGCCGTGACCAGCGTCCAGCAGTAATAAACTCTGCGGGACAGTTCTTCAGCAGTCAGGGCCCGCGCGAGCGGGCCCTGACCTTGTAAACCCAAGCAGCACCGACTCACTTCACCGTCACCACGATGACCACCCTCACCCAAGCCGCCCCCGATCCCGCCCTCAGGTGCTTGATCCATCGGAAGCCGGTTCCCGGCGGGACCCGATGGCCCCAACGGGCCATCGCTGTATTCTTCGCTCTCCTCGCCACCGGCATCGCCGCCACCGGCGACCAGCCCGTCAAGGAGCCGGCACCTCTCACCTCGTGGCACGACACCGCAGCCAAAAAGGCCATCGTCGACTTCGTTGCCAAAGTCACCGACGAGGACTCCTCCGACTTCGTC
>JBILDG010000152.1:0-4985 GCA_044352715.1 Chthoniobacterales bacterium
CGAAACGACCTCGGCTTCCAATCCCTTCAACTCCCCGCCCGCAGCCCCCTCCGCGTTAAAAAAAGGCGTGGTCTGAACCTCGAAACCGTTGGTCGGGGCCGCATCGGCCAGAGATTGTCCGCTGTCCGCCACCGCTTGGGCAAAATCACCCGTCGCTGTGGCAATTTTTTGCAGCGCCTCGACACGCGCCCTGTCCTTCAGTTCTGCTTCCTCGGGCGAAAGCACAAACGCCGTGTAGCGCACCGATCTTTTCTCCGGAGCCATCAATCCGGCCCGGCGCTCGTCGTAAGCTTTTTGCAACTCTTCCTCGGAAACGGAAATATTCTTAGCGATCGTCGCCGCGTCGAAACGCATCACTTCGACGTCGGCCGGAGCAAGACGCTCCACCGAGGCCTCAACTTCAACCGGGAGGACGACGGCAGGAGATTCCACGAGCGACTTCACCGCCTCGAGGCGCAGGCTGTCCTTGATGACGCTTTCCAACTGACGTTCGGTGAACCCCCGGGGCGCCAACTGTTGCTGCAAAAATTCCGAATATTTCAGCGGGTCGAATTGACCGCCTGTTTGGAAAACCGGCAACGTCTTGATGCGTTCGACCACGGCCTGGGCAGAAGGCTCGACGCCAAGAGAGGCGGACTCGTGCTGCAGAATCATCAAGTTCCAGATGAAGTTGTTTGCCGCCTCCTCCTCAGTCTGGGCCTGACCGGAAAGATCACGCACAAGCTGGAATTGCCCCAAGGCCAGCGCCAGCTGGTAATTCCTTACCGACCTCTCGACATCGACCTGCATGACGTCGCGTCCGTAAATTTTGGCGACAATGTTCGTTCCCACACGTTCCAGGTCGGTTGTGTTGTAAAGCCAGGCAAAGGCGATGATGGTGAGCACGGCAATGACGAACATGAGCCAACGCTGGTGCTTGCGGATGGTGGTGAACATGGGACGATTATGTTGAAAAAAGTGAATGCGTGGATTATTTCATCGTGTCCATGAAAGCAAGCCCCCGCACCCTCATCCTTGTTGCGGTCTCCATCGCGATCCTTGCGGGAGCCGCTGCCAACTCGCGGGCGCAGGACGCCATCGCGCTCAAAAACGGGCAGACCCGCGAGGGCAAAATTGTCGGCGTCAAGGGCGGCAACGTGCTTTTGCTGATTGGCTCTTCGACCGCCGGCATACCACTGGCCGAAGTCACCGAAATCCGCATGAGCACCCCGCCGGAGCTTGAAGCAGCCGCTGCCAAGCTAGCGGCCGGGGACGCCAAGGGATCACTGGCCGGTTTGCAGAAACTCAACGACACTTTCGCCGGGCTCCCCACCCCATGGGCCGAGCGCGCTGCCGCCATGCTTGGAGATGCCAAACTGGCTGCCGGCGACACCGAAGGCGCCAAGCAAGCTTACGAGCAGTTCAGCAAAACCTACCCGCAAGCAACTTCTCTGGCTGATCTGGGCATGGCCCGACTCGCTGTGGATGCGGGGCAATATGACGAGGCCGCCAAACTTCTGGAGACAGTTCTGGCCAAATCGCCCGAAACGGCGTTCCCCTCGCCCGCAGATGGTCCGGCCTTGGCGCAAGGACACTATCTCTTGGGGCGTGTGCGGGAGGCGGCCGACGACAAACAGGGTGCTCTCGAGCACTATCTCAAAGCCTCTGCTATCTTTCCATTCGACGCCAATGCCGCCACCACAGCTCAAGCCCGTGCCGATGCCCTCCGCAACGAAAACAGCGGTCTGATTGCCCCTTGATTAACCTCTCACTTCACGATCCCACACCATGATGAACAAACCGTATCTCAGAACAATCCTGCCAACCATCGCCGTCCTGATGGGTGCCACCACCGCGCGAGCAGCCGAAGACGAAAGCACATCGATCATCCAGATGATCCTTCATGGCGGTCCCTTGATCATCATGATCTGGATAGCGATCGTCGCCACTTCGGTTGTCATGGTGACATTCATCATCCAGCTTTTCCTGAGCGTTCGTCGCCAGTCCTTGGCTCCAAAAACTCTTGTGGCGGCCCTGGATGACAGCCTCAAAGCCGGCAACTATCAGGAGGCTTGGATCACCTGCCGGGAAAACGCCAAAACTTATGTCGCCGCCGTTCTGGGAGGCGCTTTGGAACGCATCGGGCGCGGCAAGGACGCCACCGAAGCGGCCATCATCGAGATCGGTGTTCGAGAATCGCAAGCTTTCAAAACCCGCAACAGCTACCTCTCGGTTATCGGCGTTATTTCTCCGATGATCGGACTGCTCGGCACGGTTATCGGCATGATGGGCGCTTTTGCCGTGCTCGGCCAATCCGGTGTCTCTGACCCGCGTAAACTCGCCTTGAGTATCGGTGAAGTGCTTCTCGCCACAGCCAGCGGTCTCTTCATCGCCATTCCGGCCTTCATTTTTTACTACTATTTCCGCAACCGCATCAACGATGCCACCGTTTACGCAGACAGCGCTCTCAACCAATTGATCGAAGATATCCCATTCGATGAGGTGGCCGGCCTTCGCATCGGTGAAAACTTCAATGCCGGCGCCACCGGGACACCTGAGGCCACCGTTTCACACAAGGTCTCCATGCAACTCACCACCAATTGCCCCGTCTGTCAGGCCCCGATCGTTGCGGGCCAAAATCCCTGCCCGTCCTGCGGATCCACGCTCGATTGGCAGTCATAATCCAACCGCTCCATGTCCGACGCCGCGCCCCACGGAAAAAAGAAAAAAAAGCACCGCCAGCCTGAACCTGAGGCGGATCCGGAATTTCAGATCGCTCCGATGATCGACATTCTGCTCGTGCTGCTTGTTTTCTTTATGTCGATCAGTTCGACCGAGGTTTTGCAGTCGAACAAGGACATCCGGTTGCCCGTGGCCAAAGACGCCAAGGACGCCAAGGAAAATCCGGGCCAGATCATCGTCAATCTTGCCATCAACCCCCTCAGCGGCGGCATCGGCATCAGCGTGAACGAAAAAGAATACGCTTCCCCTGGCGATCTCGTTCCTGTGTTGCAAAACCACATCCAGAAAAACCCCATGGTGCGCGTGCTGATCAGGGCCGACAAGGACGTCCGCTACAATGTGACCAAAGGCCTGCTTGAGGCCGTCGGCCAAGCTGGCATCGCCAATGTCACTTTTTCCGTGGTCGACAAGGATGCCCAGCCCGCGCCGGCATCCTCCTGACGCACTTGCACTTTCCCGAACAATTGTTAACGAAATAAATATATGGGCGGTTCCGTAGGTTCAGAAGATGGAGATGCAGGATTCCAGATCGCGCCGATGGTGGACGTGGTCTTCGTCCTTTTGCTTTTCTTCATGGCATCGGCCGGATCACAAGTCGTCGAACGCGAGCTGAATATCAGCCTGCCCAGCGGCCGCGGCGCAGCTGCAGCGGGACCTCCCCCGACCCCGGTCATCATCGACATCAGCCCCGAAGGCATTGTCAGCCTCAACAGCAAGGTATTCGATACGCCGACCAGCAAAGAGATGCCCGAGTTGCGTGCACGACTCAAAGAGAATATCGAGCGCTTCGGGGACAAAGACCCCGTCATCATTCGCCCCGCGGAGGAAGCCCGGCAAGAACGCATCATCGACGTCCTCAATTCCGCCGCTTCTGCCGGCGTGAAAAATCTGACGTTCAGCTGATATCAGCGCTGGTCCGCCGCGTCCGGCACTGCAGGCTCCGCTCCGGTCATCCCGGCGAGAGCTTCAAGGTAGTCAGAGTTGCTTACAGAAGCCAACCGCCGACGCGCCTGCGCAAGTCTCTCCGCCGCCTCCAAACGCTCGGCCTCGGCAGTATAACTTGGATTACGCAGGAAACGCTCAAGGTAGCTGACATGCCGTGTCCACAGGCGAATATCCACGCGTTGCTTCGCGGCCAAGCGAGCGCGATACCAATCGCTCGACAGCACGTTCTCGGGCATGAACATGGCCCGGATCACCGGAGCGTCGAGCGTTTTGCCCTCGTAGTGGTCATCTCGCATGATGTGCAACAGAGCTTTGAGCGGCGGACAGGCCCATTCGACGCTTCCGTCGGAAAAATAATGTTCAGCAACGCGTTTTTGCGTGGCAATTATGTTGTCCATACCATCCGCAAACAGATCCATTCCCTGCATTTCCGGGCGCAGCATTTCGTCGGTCAAAACAACATGCGGGTGGTTGAAAACGCGTCCGAAAAAAGTACTCACAAACTTTTTGGTGATCCTGCTCCCCAACCGGCTGGCGAGTATTTTGCGACCGCCAAACTCGAAATCCTGCACCCGCTCAAGATAGCCGTGCTCGCGCAGGAAGTCCGGCGAGCGCTCCCCGACAGACATGCGACACCACACTTCGGGCACAAGGAGACTGATATCGTGATCGACGCGCGCATGCGGCCCGACATAACCGGCAGCCGTGACAAACCCGTCATATCCGGTCACGACATAGGATATGAAAGCCGAGTTGAGGTCGTAGATCGGCGGCAAGGCATTGAACGGACCCTTGGTCAGCGCACCCTCCGATCCTGCACCCGTAGTAGAGGGTGATTTGCCGGTCATACTGCAGATGAACTCCATGAACAGCTCCGGCAACTCCATGTGGTGGATAGGGTTGTAAACAGCCAAAGAACGGATGCCTGCACCCTTGTCCGGCGGGTTGTTGCGCCGACCCGAGAGGACGGCATTGACCGGTGTGAGAGCGGGTTGGTCATGGCGTAACCCGCGCGCCAACCGAATCCCCACATCGGCAAGATGGCGCCCGCAAGGGTCGAGCAGGTCGGGACGCGTTTGCAAGTAACGCGGGTTCTTGGTCGGCCGTCCATCGACCAACCGCGGGTTCGCGTTGGACACGAGATAAGCGGGCTGCCCGCTCTTCACGTAACCGGCGATTAGCTTCTGCATCGGTCGCGTGTATTCGAAATAGCCGATGGAATCGTCGAAAACGGCCCGCGCTTCCCCGACTGTGAGTGGCTGGTAATTTGAAAAGAAATTGCCACCATGGGCAAAATCCATTTCGGTAACTTTGTCATA
>JBILDG010000153.1:0-4979 GCA_044352715.1 Chthoniobacterales bacterium
GTATTGCCCGCGCGGCTCGTAAACGCCGAGTTCGCCGAAGAGCTCGATCTGCAGACCGTCGCGCAATCCCGGTGCGCCAAGGGACGAGCCGCGAAACATCACACAGGAGACCTGGCATGCCTCATCCTTGAGGCTGAAATATTGGTGTCCGGAAGGCTGGCGTCGGAGGTTGGATATTTCACCCTCGACCCAGACGGCGCCGATCCGGCCTTCCAAGCAGTCGCGCACTTCGCGGTTCAGGCGTGTCACGCTCCACGGCCGGCGCGCGGGCGTTGGGTCCTCGGGAAATTCCAACATGATGCCGCAGATTACACTCGGGCCCGGGGGGAACGCACGGCCCAACCTGCGTTCACGAGTAGTGTTGCCATTCCTCCCGCAGGGTGGCAACCAGCTGGCGCAGGCGCTCGGACAGTCGGTCTGCGGAGAGGATTTTCTGCGCGGCGAGGGGATCCCGCACGAGATGTTGGGCGACGAGATCGCCGAGCATGGCCGGGTCGTCCAGTTCGCCGATGGCTTGGGTGAATGTGTCGGGGAGCTCAACCCCTCGCGAAACCAGCCCTCGACAGATTTCCTGCAGTTCCTTGCCCAACTCCGCGCCGCTTTCTTCGTCATCACGTATGGTCGAGAATTCCGAGGTGCGGCCGATCAGATAAGGGTCGGTCTGTGCAAAATCATCGAAACGCACCCGGGCCAATCCCTGCAGGATGAGTTGGCTCGTGCCGTCGGGTTGCTCCACGCAGGCTCGCACCAGTCCGGCGCCTGCCACCGGAAAAATACTCTCCTCGCCGGTGTCGGGCCGCACCATGCCGACGGCAAAGATACGGTCGCCGGCGAGCACTTGCGTCAGCATTTCGCGGTAGCGTGGCTCGAAAATGTAGAGCGGGAGGAGAGCGTTCGGAAAAAGAGTTACCCCCGAAAGCGCCATGACCGGCATGGTGGCCGGCAGTTGAATGCCGTTGTTTTTCACTGCATGGCAAATTACGCCCAAATCCGCCGGCGGGGATGTTTTTTTCGCGAACCCCTTTTTCGCTTCAAGAGCCGAGGGGGGCTTGGCTAGGTTGCAGCCATGCCGGATACACCGAAATACCGCCGTATCGTCCTCAAGCTCAGCGGCGAAGCCCTGCGCGAGATCGGCAGCAAAGACAATATCTCCCCGCAAATCGTCCACCACGTGGCCTTGCAGATCCAGGAAGTCCGCAGTCTGGGCGTCCAAGTGGCTGTGGTTGTCGGCGGCGGCAACATCTGGCGCGGACTTTCCGCCGCCCACCGCGGCATGAACCGCACGACGGCCGATTACATGGGCATGCTGGCCACCGTCATCAACGGCATGGCCTTGATGAGCGGTCTCGAAGAGATCGGCGTGACCACCCGCGTGCAGACCGCGATCGAAATGAACAACGTGGCCGAGCCCTTCATCCTGCGTCGCGCGGTCAGTCATCTCCACAAAGGGCACGTCGTGATATTTGTCGCCGGCACCGGCAATCCGTTTTTCTCGACCGACACGACCGCCGCCCTTCGCGCCAACGAAATCGGCGCCGACGCCATCCTCAAGGCCACCAAAGTCGATGGAATCTACGACGCGGATCCGATGAAAAACCCCGGGGCCAAGAAGTTCGACAAAATCACTTACAGCGAGGCCCTGCAGCGGCGTTTGCAGGTGATGGACTCCACGGCTTTCAGCCTTTGCATGGACAACAAGATGCCGATAGTTGTTTTCGACATGTCGGCCGGGGACAACATCAAGCGCGCCGTGCTCGGCGAACCCGTCGGCACGCTGGTTGGCGAACACTGAAATTTTATGGACGAAATTATATTCACCGCCGAGGAGGGCATGGAGAAAGCCCTCGACTTCATGAAGCACGAATTCTCCAGCGTGCGCACGGGCAAAGCCTCGCCCGCGCTGGTCGAAGGGATCGATGTCGATGCCTACGGCTCGGTCATGAAGCTCAAGCAACTCGCGCTCATCAGCACGCCCGAGCCCCGTCTTTTGATCATCCAGCCGTTCGATGCCTCGACGACCAAGGCCATCGAGAAAGCGATCAACGAGTCGAAAGTCGGCATCACGCCGTCGGTCGACGGCAAACTTATCCGCCTCCCGATCCCCGAGCTGAGCGAAGAGCGCCGCAAGGATCTGGTGAAAACAATCAAGACCATGGCCGAGGAAACCCGCGTGCGCATCCGCGCCGCCCGTCGCCATGCCATGGATTCCGCCAAGAAAATGCAAAAAGACGGTGGCATCACCGAGGACGACCTCAAGGGGGCCGAGGGGCAAATCCAGAAACTCACCGACAAATACGTGGCCGAGGTGGACGGGCAGGTTGCCGCCAAAGAAGCCGATGTCATGCGCGTCTGATCCATTCTTCATCCATGAAACGCCTGCTTCTTTTTCTTGCTCTGTTCAGCGCTGTCGCCACGGCTTTATCGGCCCAGGTGGTGCGTCCCGCCCCGGATTTTGCCTGGCTGAAATCCGGCGCCAACAAAACCGGCCTCAAGGCCCTGCGTGGACAGCCGGTGATTCTCATCGTGGCCACTTCGCCGCGTCTTCGCGCCTTCCGCGCCCAAGTCGGTCAGTTGCACAAGGTTTACCAGCTGCTTGGAAATGACAAAGCGGTCGCCGTGGCTGCGTTCACCGAAGAGCCGGGCGTCATCCGCTCGAACATTCCTTTCGTGCTGGCGGCTAATCCGCCTGCCGTGGCCGCTGCCTATGACGTGCAGGGAAAATTTGCCATCTTCATCATCGGCAAGGATGGCAACATCGACGAGATTTCCGACCGCGTGCTGCCCGGTCAGCGCATTCTCGACATCATCAACAACTCCTACGTTGTCCAACGCGACAACCGTCGCGCGGAGTAACCATCACGCGCCGATGGCGCTTCGCACCGCCGACGCGATGAGGTCGGCGTGTTTTTCCAAGACCGCGGCATCGCGGCCTTCGAGCAGGATGCGCAGTTTGGGTTCCGTTCCGCTGTAACGCACGAGCACGCGTCCGCGCGGGGCGAGAGCTTGCTCGGCGGTGGCGATGGCCGAAGAAACCTCCGGCAATTCCTCGAGCGGCGGTTTGGTTTTCACCGCTATGGCACGCTGCGCCTGCGGGTATTTGCGCAACACTTTGCGGAGTTCGCTCAACGGCCGGCCGCTTTCCGC
The DNA here is from genome assembly GCA_044352715.1 of Chthoniobacterales bacterium. GTDB lineage: Bacteria > Verrucomicrobiota > Verrucomicrobiia > Chthoniobacterales > JACTMZ01 > JACTMZ01. The sequence continues at coordinate 3,145 of JBILDG010000153.1, forward strand.
CATGAGGCGGAAGATCTGCAGCGCGGCGACGAGTCCGTCCCCCGTGGTGCTGTGCCGGGCGAAGATCATGTGCCCGCTTTGCTCCCCGCCGAGTGAGAATCCGCCGGCGCGCATGGCTTTGAGCACATAGCGGTCGCCGACGGCGGTGCGCAGGACTTTGCCGCCGGCTTGTTCGATAGCCTCGTCGAGTCCGAGGTTGCTCATCACGGTGGCGACGAGAGTTTTGCCGGTCAGTTCACCGCGGCGCAGCAAATCCAGACCGCCCATGGCGAGCAGTTCGTCGCCGTCGAGCGGGTCGCCGGTCTCGTCGCATAGCAGCAAACGGTCGGCATCGCCGTCGTGCGCCAACCCGACGTTGGCGCCGGTTTCGCGGACCAAGCGTGAAATTTCAGCGGCCTCGGTGCTCCCGCATCCGAGGTTGATATTATGACCGTCCGGAGCAGCGTGAAAGACGCTCGTCTTGGCCCCGAGTTTCCGCAACGCGGCGGGTGTGGATTGGAACGAAGCGCCGTTGGCGCAATCCACGGCGATGTTCAGACCGTCCAAGGAAAACCCTTCCGGCAGCGAGCACAAAGCATGCGCTACATAAAGATCCACGGCCCCGTCGAATGATTCGATCGAGCCTTTGCCTGCCGCAGTTTCCGCGGAGCCGCGGTCAATGGCTTGTTCGATCGCCCATTCGGTCTCGTCCGGAAGTTTGAAGCCTTCGCCCGAAAAAAATTTGATGCCGTTGTCGGCCGCTGGATTGTGGGAGGCAGAAATGACGGCTCCGGCTGTCCATCCGTTTTGCACGACCAAGGCGGCTACGCCGGGTGTGGGCAGGACGCCGAGCAGCTTGACCGACCCGCCGGCCGCGATGATGCCTTTCGCCAAAGCCTGTTCGAGCATCGGGCCCGACTCGCGGGTGTCGCGTCCGATGGCGATCACCGGGTTGGCGGTGCTGCCACCGAGAACCGTGGCGGCGGCGCGACCGAGCCTCTCGGCGAACTCCGCCGTGATGGGATGCTGCCCGGCGCGGCCGCGAATGCCGTCCGTGCCGAAATACTGGCGCTTCATTTTTTCAGACGTTCGACAGGGAACGAGCGGCGGGGGGCCTCGCCGGACGGATTCACATTGTGCTGGATGACATACCAGACAAGGAACGCCAACACGAGGCTGGTGAGCTTAATTTTCCAGTTGTGCAGGAGTATTTGTTTCATACTTCTCGAGGAGCAGCAGCTGGTTGAGGCGGCGGCGGAAGCGGTCGATGTTCAAATTTCTTTCGAGGATGCCGCGGTGGCAGAGTGAAACGTGCCCGGTCTCTTCGGACACGAGAATGGCGATGGCGTCGGATTCCTCGGTGATGCCGATCCCGGCGCGGTGGCGCAGACCGAGACTGCGGTCGAGATCTTCGCGCGACGTGAGCGGGAAAATGCAGGCGGCCGCGGTGATGCGTTCGTTCTGCACGATGACACCGCCGTCGTGCAGCACGGTCTTGGGATGGAAAATGGTCAGGATCAGCTCCTTCGAGTAGACGGCATCAAGGTCCACGCCGGTCGAGGCGAATTGGCGGATGCTGATGTCGCGCTCGATGGCGATGAGGGCGCCGAATTGACGCCGGGCCAGATCGAAGACCGTATCCACCAGCACATCGATGGTTTCTTTTTTCTGCAGCCCCGAGCGGAAAAAGTGGTGGCTGCCCAATTCGGTGAGGGCGCGGCGGAGTTCTGGCTGGAAAATCACGACCATCGCGATGGCGAGAAAGACCGAAAAGCTCCGCAACAACCAGCCGATCACATGGAGGTCGAGCAGCTGCGAGGCCAGCGTGAGACTGATGAAAACGAGGGCGAGGCCGA
>JBILDG010000154.1:0-4973 GCA_044352715.1 Chthoniobacterales bacterium
CCATGCCACTGCAACTGCCGGCGGGGAATTTTCACGCGTTCATCTTCGACTGCGACGGCACCCTGGCCGACAACATGCACCTGCACTTCGAGGCGTGGAGCCGCGCGATGAGTGACTTCGGCGGCACATATCCCGAGGAGCTTTTCTACGAATGGGGCGGCGTGCCCACGGCCGAGATTGTGCGTCGGCTCAATGCCAAGTTCGGCCTCTCGCTCGCAGTGGATGCCGTCGTCGTGCGCAAAGAACACTACTACCGCGAGCTGATTCCGCGCGTGAAAGCCAACATCGACGTCATTGCCGTGGCCCGGGATTACCACGGCCGGATTCCCTTGGCGGTCGCCTCGGGCGGGCATCGCGACTTGGTCGTGCGCACCTTGGATGCGCTGGGGATCCACGGACTCTTCGATGCGGTGATCGCGGCCGAGGATTACGACCACGGCAAGCCGCATCCCGAACCTTTCCTGACCGCGGCCGGGCGGCTCGGTGTGCAGCCGGCAGGTTGTCTTGTTTTCGAAGACACGGCTACCGGAGCCGAAGCCGCCCGCGCCGCCGGCATGGCGTGGGTGCTGGTGTAACCGTGCATCGATTGGCCAAGGCTGGCCGTAGATGTTAGGGTATCGACATGATGAAAACCAAATCCGCCTCCGCCCACGGTGTCACCAAGCTGAGCGAAAGCCTCAACCAGGTGCTGGCCGACACGTATGCCCTCATGTCGCTCACGCATCTGGCCCACTGGAACGTTGAAGGGCAGGGATTTTTCGCCCTGCACACCGCGTTCCAGACGCAATACGAAGAAATGTTCACCGCGGGCGACGAAATTGCCGAACGCATCCGCGCCCTCGAAGCTTATGCCATCGGCGGCCTCACCGCCCTGGCAGCGAAAGCCAAGATGAAGGAATTTTCGTCACCGCTCACCCAAGAGGGCTACGTCAAAGCTCTCATCGCCGGGCATGAAAAAGTGGTGGCCGACGCCGCCAAAGCCCGCGATATCGCCGGGCAGGTGAACGATCCCGAGAGCGAAGATCTCATGATCCAGCGCATTACGACGCACGAGAAAGCGCTCTGGATGCTGCGCAGTTTCTTGAAATAACCCGCGTGCGCCCGTCCCGGCGCGCGTTCTATTTCTCCAGCAGGGAAAGGATCGCCTTTTGCGTGTGCAGGCGGTTTTCGGCTTGGTCGAAAATCGTCGCGGCATGCGCTTCAAAGACGTCCTCGGTGATTTCTTTGCCGCGATAGGCGGGCAGGCAGTGCATGACAAGGGGCGATCCGCCGGCGGCGGCGAGCGTGGCTTGGTTGATCTGGTAGCCACCGAACTGGGCGATGCGGAAGGCTGCCTCATCTTCTTTGCCCATGCTGATCCAGACATCGGTGTAGAGAACGTCGGCTCCCTCGCAGGCGGCGAGGACGTCGGTGGTGACGGTGATGTTGCCCCCGGCGCGCCGGAGCAAATCGTCCGGCGGCGAGAACCGCTTCGGTGAAGCGATGCGGAGGGCAAAGCCGAGACGGGCGGCGGCCCAGATCCACGAGCGGGCGACGTTGCAATCGCCGTCGCCGATGAAGGTGACGGTGAGGTCGTCGAGCGAACCGCGTTTTTCGATGATGGTGAAAAGGTCGCTGAGGATCTGGCAGGGATGCTCGAGGTCGGTGAGGGCGTTGATGGTGCGGATGCCGCTGAGGGCGGCAAATTCCTCCACGTCGCCTTGCTCGTAAGTGCGCATGACGGCGCCTTGGGCCATGCGGCCGATGACCCGCGCGGTGTCGCGGATCGGTTCGCCGCGGCCGAGTTGGATGTCGTTGGCTGCGAGAAAAATGGCCTGTCCGCCGAGTTCGCGGATGCCGACTTCGAAGCTGAGGCGGGTGCGGGTGGAGGATTTGGAAAACATGAGCACCCAGCATTCGCCGGCGAGCGGGGCGGCGGGGTGCACGCCACGCAGGTGTTTCATTTCCGCGGCTTGGGCGAGGATTTCGGTGATCTGCGCCGCGTCGAGCGATTCGATGTTGAGCAGGTGCTTCATCTTGGGAGCAGGTTAAGGCAAGGGCGCGGCAAGGGCGAGCACGTCGCGCAGGAGGGCGACGGCCTCGTCGCATTCCGCGGCGGTAACGTTGAGTGGCGGGAGGAGGCGGATGACGTTTTCGCCGGCGGGCACAACAAGGAGGCCGTGCTCGAGGAGCTTGAGGGTGAGGCGCAACGCGGCCGGCCGCGGGTCATCTTCTTTTTGGTCCTGCCAGCGGAAGTCGGTGATCTCCACTCCGAGGAGGAGTCCGGCCCCGCGGACATCGCGGACGAGCGGGGAACCCAAGCCCGAGACGGCGGAGCGGAGCTGGGCCCCGCGAGCGTTGGTATTTTCGAGCAGGTTTTCTTTTTCGATCGTGTCGAAGACGGCATTGGCGGCGGCGCAGGCGAGGGGTGATCCGCCGTAGGTGGTGCCGTGGGTGCCGGGCCCGAGGAGGTCGGCAAAAGGTTCGCGCACCCAGAAAGCGCCGAGCGGAAAGCCGCCGCCGATGCCTTTGGCCCAGCTGATGGCGTCGGGTATGGCGTCCGCGGCGCCGGTGGCATGCCAGCCGCACCAGTGGCCGGTGCGCCCGAGCCCGCACTGCACTTCGTCATAAATCAGCAGGATGTTGCGGTCGTCGGCCATCCGGCGCAGCGCCCGGAGGAACTCGGCGGGCAGCGGACGCACGCCGCCTTCGCCTTGGATGGGTTCGACGAGGATGGCGGCTGTTTGGTCGCTCAACGCATTGGCCACGCATTCGAGGCGGGCGGGGACGTTGATGAAACCGCCGACGGGCGGGCCGAAGCCGAGCTTCACTTTGAGTTGTCCGGTGGCGGCGATGCCGCCGAGGGTGCGTCCGTGGAAGGAGCCATCGAGGGAGATGATCTCGTGGCGTCCGGCGCCGTGTTTGCGGGCAAGTTTGTAGAGTCCCTCGTTGGCCTCGGCGCCGCTGTTGCAGAAAAAGATTTTGCCCGGCGCGCCGACATAGGAAACGAGGCGGGCGGCGAGTTCGCCCTGCGGACGGGTGTAAAAAAGGTTCGAGGTGTGGATGAGCGTGGCGGCTTGCCCGGCGAGGGCTTTTTGCATCGCGGGATGGGCATGGCCGAGGGAACTGACGGCGATGCCCGAGGTGAAGTCGAGGTAGGCGCGGCCGTTTTCATCCCAGGCGCGGGTGCCCTCGCCGCGCGCGAGGGCGAGCGGAAAGCGGCCGTAACTCGGCACGACGAATTGTGCGTAGAGATCGTAGGTGGTGGCGTGGGCCGGGCGCGAGGACATGGGAAGGGGCGATGTTAAATCGCGCGACGGAGGACGCAAGAAAGCAGGCGCCGGATTAACGCGCGGCGCTCACGTGGTGCTCTTGACCGCGGTGCGGCCGCGAGGTTGCATGGCGGGATGTTCCTGCGGGTGCTACGAATGACGCTTTACGGGCTGCTGGTCTTGTTGCTGGCGGCGGGAGCATTTTTTGCGGGACGCTGGCTGGCGACACCGAAAGCCGCGCCGGCTGTGGCTCTACCGGCGGCGGTGGTGGTGCCGGAGAAGCGGGACGCGGCCAAAAATTTCGTCGAGGCCGCTTTAGCGGCGAGGTTCCGTGGCGATGTGCGCGGGGCATTGGAGCTTCTCGAGGCGGCGCGGAACGAGGATGCGGCGCTGCCGGGTTTGGACTACCAATTCGGGCTGACCTATCTGGAATTGCAGGATTATGACGCGGCCGAGGCCGCGGCGCGGCGTTCGGTCGAGCGTGGGGAGGAGCTGGCCAATGCTTATGCGCTGTCGGGGTGGGTGGCTTTGAAAAAGGCCCGGCGCACCCAGTCGCTGGAGGGGGCGGGGGATGCGGTCATGGGCAGTGTGGCATCCTCGCGCGCGGCTGATCCGCTCAGCCCGGCGCCGTTTTATGTGCTGGCCGAGTATTACCGGTCGGTCGGTCGTCCGGGCTCGGCAGTCGAAGCTTACCAGCGGGCGCTGGAGCGCGTGTCGAAGATCGACAGCATGATGATGGCCACGGTCAAAGCGGGGTTGTCCGGTCTGCGGCTGCATCACACGCCCGGCCAACCTGCCTTGGAGCCGGCGAAATTCCAGGGGGCGGTGCCGCCCGAGCAGTATTTTTTCGCGGCGGCGGATGCCCTTCTGCGGGGAGACCGGGAGATGGCGATCACGTATCTTTCCAAGGTGCGGGTGCGGATTCCCGGGCCACTTTTCGAAGCGCTGCTCAAAGATTCTTTCTTCCAAGATTATCTCGGATCAGCCACTATTCCCGACCCCCACCCGGAAACGCCCCAAGGATGAAAGCGCGCTTGATTCAACATTCGCTGTTCGCGGTCGTCGGGCTGTTTCTTACGAGCGGGGTGGCGCGCGGGGCGGATGCGAGCATTTTCACGGCGGATCTTCCGTTCGATGCGGATCAAAATTTGCCGGCATGGATGCACGGGCCGCCGCTTTCGGCGCCGGGCGAGAGTCCACGGTTGGCATTCCGTTTGTCGCCGCCCGCGGGCCGCGATTTGCTGCTCAACATGGTCTTCGACGAGTCGGAGGGGGGAGGACTGCGGTTGGAATGGCTGCGCGATGGCCACAGCACTCCGGAAGTCATCGCCGACAACTTGGCCGAGGGTCTGGCCGTGGCCAACCAGCGGCATTTGCTGGTCAGCGCCGCGCGGCTCGGCGGCAACGGCACGCTGCTTTTGCAGGGCGGGACGAACCTCAACGTCAAACGCGTCAAATTCGAGTGGGTTTCTGAACGCACGATGCTGGCTTCGGCCACGCGTTATGTGCCGGTCGTGGTGACAGCCGCGCGTTTGACCTTGGCCGAGGCGGATGTGGACGGCGGGCCGCGTCCGATGCTGCAGGATGAATGGCGTGACCGGGTCGTGCGGGCGGCGTTGACCGAAAACGCGGAGCTTGTTGCGCCATCGCTTGAATTGGTGGCCACGCTCGAGCAGGCGCCCACGGTGGCGCGGTTGGAGGCGTCCGTGGCCGGCGCGTATC
>JBILDG010000155.1:0-4960 GCA_044352715.1 Chthoniobacterales bacterium
CTCCGTTGAGGTTTCGTTCCAATTTTCCTTCCGCCCAGGAGGACGGAAGCCGACGCCGGGTGAGTTCTCAGGCTCGCGGCGGGGGAACGTCGGGCGGAGATGAGCGGCGGAGAGCCGCTTCGTCGCCGGGGTGACGGAGGGTGGACTCGCGGGGAGAAGACAGTTGCGGGTTTTCCACCGCGGAAACGATGGCCGCGGCAGCGGGAGTGTGAGGCAAGCAGGCGGTCGGGCACGCGCAGAAGTTCGTGCAGCAGTTTTGCTCCTCATTGCAACAGACCTCCGCACAACCCTCTGGAAGGGACGGGAGATTTGCCGTGGCCACGGGTGACAAGGCCAGTGCCAAGAACGTGCCTATGAGGATGACCAACTTCACCAAGCCAAAATACGCCCGGCTTGCGGGCTGTCAACCGCTGCCGTTTCTCTCTGCGGTCCGGTGGATGTTGGCCGGCAAGGGAAATCGCGGAAAATATCTTGTCCGGTGTTCCTTGACTTGAGCGTCTGCTTCCCTCCCAATTTGCCGTTTCGTTCCGTAAACTCATGGGCACTTTGCTGGTTACCATTTTGGCGGCAGTTTTTGTCGCGGCGGCTTTGTCGCCGTGGCTGTATCGTCGTCTGCCGGGGCAATGCGGATTGGTGCTCAGCCTTGTGCCGTTGGCTGCCACCGCAGTCTTTACCACGATGATCGGAGAGGTGGCTGCCGGCCGTCAGGTGATTTTCCGCGCGGCGTGGGCTCCCTCGCTCGGTATTGATCTGAGTTTTTATGTCGACGGGTTGAGTCTGCTGTTCCTTATTTTGATCAGCGTTATCGGCACGTTCGTGACGTGGTATGCCGCGGGTTATCTTGCGGGCAAAAAAGACCTCGGAAAGTTTTACCTGTATCTCTTCGGCTTCATGGGATCGATGCTCGGTGTGGTCAGCGCCGACCATCTTGTGTTGCTCTTCATTTTCTGGGAGCTGACCAGCATTTCGTCCTACCTCCTCATCGGCTATTACCACAACGAAGCGCGTTCCCGCGCGGCGGCTTTGCAGGCGCTGCTGGTCACGGGCGCTGGTGGTTTGGCCATGCTCGCCGGCATCATTCTGCTCGGACGCATGGCGGGAACCTTCGAGGTCTCGGCCTTGCTGCAGATGGATCCGCTGTCCCTCGTAAACCAACCGGGCTTTGCCACAATCCTGGTTCTTTTTCTGCTCGGGGCTTTCACGAAATCGGCGCAGTTTCCGTTCCATTTTTGGTTGCCCAACGCGATGGAAGCCCCGGCGCCTGTCAGCGCCTACCTGCATTCGGCCACGATGGTCAAAGCGGGTGTTTTCCTGCTCGCGCGCCTGCATCCGCTGCTGTCGGCGAGTCCGTTGTGGTTGCCTATCGTCGCGCCGGTCGGGGCGGTCACAATGATGACCGGCGTCTTCCTTGCCCTCGGGCAGAATGACCTCAAAAAGATCCTCGCCTACACGACGGTCGCGGTGCTCGGCACGCTTACCATGCTGCTGGGGATCGGCACGGAGTTGGCGGTCAAAGCCGCCATGGCCTACCTCTTGGCGCACGCACTTTACAAGGCAGCCCTCTTCATGACTTCCGGCAGCGTTGATCATGAGACCGGTTCTCGCGATCCCGACTTGCTCGGTGGCTTGCGCCGCGCCATGCCGTTCACGGCGGCAGCAGCACTCATCGGTGCGTTTTCCATGGCCGGACTCCCTTTGCTGCTCGGGTTTGTCAGCAAAGAGTATTTCTACAAGGCGTTGCTCGACGCCCAAGGTCCCGGGGTGTTGTGGGAACTGCTCGGCGTTTCCGCCAGCGTCGCGATGGTGGCACTGGCCATCACGGCGGGCATCAAACCGTTCTGGGGCGCGCTGCAGTCGACCCCGAAACCGGCGCACGAAGCGCCATGGACCATGTGGCTCGGTCCCTTGCTTCTCGGGGTGGCGAGCTTGAAGGCCGGGCTGATGCCGGGCATCGCCGGTGTGAGTTTGGTCGGACCGGCCGCGGCCGCTGTGCTCGGCGACGCCGCTTATGTCGCGGATTTGAAACTTTGGCACGGCTGGACGGTGGCGTTGGCGCTGAGCGCGGCGACGTTGCTCCTCGGGTTGGCGCTCTACTTTATTGCTCCCCGTTTGCGGGCTGCGCACGGGCTTTATGACACTTTGGCCCGCTTCGGTCCCGAGCGCGCCTACGATTTGATCCTCGAGAGTTTGCTGGCCTTCGCCCGCTGGCAGACCCGCGTGCTGCAAAACGGCTACCTGCGCAACTACATCCTTACCATCGCACTCTTCACCATCGCGCTCATCGGCTGGCTCCTGCCCGGCAATTTGGTAGTGCCGGATTGGAACGCCATGGTCCGGCCGCATATCCTGACCGTCACCGTTTGCGTCCTCATCATCGCCGGCTCGCTTTTGGCCTGCGTCTCCAAATCCCGCTTCAACGCCATCCTCGCGCTCGGCGTGGTCGGTCTCGGCGTGGCCATGATCTATTTCATTTTCAGCGCGCCTGATCTCGCAATGACGCAAGTGTTGGTCGAGACGCTCACGTTGGTGCTGTTCGTCCTCGCGTTCTACCGCCTGCCGCTTTTCAAACAGTATTCCAAAAACTCCACCCGCCTGCGTGATGCGTTGGTGGCGATTGTGTTCGGGGCCATGATGACATTGCTCGTGCTCCTGGACCTGGCGGTCCGGATGCCGCAGGCGCCCATCTCGCGCTTCATGGGCGAGAACAGCCTCGAGCTGGCCAACGGCCGTAACGTAGTCAACGTGATCCTTGTCGATTTTCGTGCGCTCGACACGCTGGGGGAAATTTCCGTGCTGGCCATCGCCGCTCTCGGCGTCTGGGCCATGCTGCGGCTGCGTCCGGCCAAAAAAGCTAAGGAGGACCACTCATGAGCAGCGTGATTCTGGCCACCGTCAGCCGTCTGCTCACCGGACTGTTGCTCATCTTTTCGATTTTTCTGCTTTTGCGGGGGCACAATCTTCCTGGCGGCGGCTTCGCCGGCGGCTTGGTGGCGGCCAGTGCGGTGGTGTTGCACGCTTTGGCATCCGGGTTTCCGGAGGCGCGTCGCATGCTGTGGATCGATCCGCGCACGCTGATGGCTGTCGGTTTGCTCGTCGCGCTCGGCAGCGGTCTGGCCGGCATGGTGGGCGGCTGGCCGTTTCTCACAGGGCTCTGGGACAAAACGCTGCTGCCGGTCGTCGGCAAGATCGGCACCCCGCTTGTTTTTGACTGCGGCGTGTATCTGGTCGTGCTCGGTGTCACGTGTTTGATCGTGTTTAGCCTCGGCGAGGATGGGGAGGAGGACTGACGATGGAATTTCTCTTGGCCATCACCATCGGGGTTGTTTACGCCGCCGCGATTTATTTGCTGCTCCGCCGCGGGGTTGTGCGGGTGGTTTTGGGTATTGCTCTGCTGAGCCAGGGCGTGAATTTGCTCATCTTTCTCGCCGGCGGCCTGCGCGAGGGCGCTCCGGCTTTCATCGGCGAAGGGGAAAAAGTGCTGTCCGCCACGGCGGTTGATCCGCTGCCACAGGCGCTCATCCTCACGGCCATCGTTATCAGCTTCGGCGTGCTCGCCTTCACCCTTGCCATGGTGCACCGGGCCGACCAAAGCACCGGAACCGATGACATCGATGACCTGAAAAGCACGGACGTCACATGAACGCGGTTACCTGGTCCATTCTCACGCCGCTCATCACGGCGGTGCTTTGCCTGCTTTCGTGGCGCTCGCGTCGGGCCCAGCGATTCTTCGGGGTCGCCGGCATGGCTGCCTTGGTCGGGGTGGCGCTGTGGCTGATGACCTCCGTGGCCGATGGCACGATCCAAGTCGTGCGATTCGGCAATTGGGCGGCGCCCTACGGAATCGTGCTGGTGGGCGATTTGACCTCCGCGATCATGGTGCTGGTGTCGGCCATCATCGGCTTGGCGGTGGCGGTTTATTCGCTGGCCGACATCGATGCGCGGCGGGAGCACTTCGGCTATTTTACCTTCCTGCATTTCATGATGCTAGGCGTCTGCGGGGCCTTCCTCACCGGCGACATTTTCAACATGTTCGTGTGGTTCGAGGTCATGCTGATCAGCTCCTTCGTTCTCATGAGCCTGGGCGGTGAGAAACCGCAGATGGAGGGCGCGGTCAAATACGTCACGCTCAACCTCATTTCCTCGAGCTTCTTTCTCGCGGCTTGCGGCATTCTTTACGGACAGACCGGCACCCTCAACATGGCCGATCTGGCCCTCCGCGCCCGCGAATACATGAGGCCGGAGTTGCTCACGATGACAGCCATGCTTTTCCTTGTGGCCTTCGGCCTCAAGGCGGCGATCTTCCCGCTTTTTTTCTGGCTGCCGGCGTCCTACCACACCCCGCCCGTGGCGGTGTCGGCCATTTTTGCCGGTTTGTTGACCAAGGTCGGGGTGTATGCGTTGCTGCGCGTGTTCACGCTGATTTTCACCGTCGATGTGATGTTCACCCACGGGCTGCTGCTCGGCTTGGCGGGATTGACCATGTTGACCGGAGTCTTGGGCGCTGTGGTGCAGTTCGACTTCCGGCGTCTTCTCTCGTTCCACATTGTCAGCCAGATCGGCTACATGGTGCTCGGGTTGGCGCTCTTCACACCGCTCGCGATTGCCGGGACCGTCTTTTACCTGTTCCATCACATTGTGGTGAAAGCGAACCTCTTTCTCATCAGCGGTGTGGCTCATCGTTACTGCGGCACATTCGATCTGAAGAAACTCGGCGGCCTCTATGCGGCCACCCCGTGGTTTGCCCTGCTGTTTTTCATTCCCGCCATGTCGCTCGGCGGCATCCCGCCGCTTTCCGGATTTTTCGCCAAGTTCGCCATCGTCAAAGCAGCGCTGGCGGACGACACCCTCTTTGGTGGTTGGGCGGTCGTGCTGGCCGTGGTGGCTTTGGCTGTCGGCCTGCTCACGCTGTTTTCCATGACGAAAATCTGGGCCGAGGCTTTCTGGAAAAAACCCGATGCGG
>JBILDG010000156.1:0-4955 GCA_044352715.1 Chthoniobacterales bacterium
CATGCGGGAGACAGACGCGGGTTGAGCAGCAAGTAACGGCCGCCCCCCTCCCATCGGGGCGCTTCGTCCCGCCACAAATCTCGACCGCTTGGCATGGGCCAAGTGTGGGGACTTCACCGCTGCGTCTCAATCTTTCCGCGCTGGCAGAGGCTTTTTCCTTGCGGGACCTGAGTGCGGACGACTATCTTGCCCGACCTTTACGGCGCCGCAACCGCGGTGCCGCCGCTGTCGAAAGCCAGGGTAGCTCAGCGGTAGAGCAGGGGACTCATAAGCCCTTGGTCGGGAGTTCGATTCTCCCCTCTGGCACGACATCAACCACACATTTCCCATGGCCAACATCAAATCCGCCGCCAAGCGTGCACGTCAAACCGTAGTCCGCACCACGCGCAACCGCAGCACCTTGAACACCCTCAAGACGCTCACGAAAAAATCCGGCGCCGCCTTCACGGCGAAGGACAAAGCCGCTGCCACCGCCCAAGCCCGCACCCTCAGCTCCGAGCTGGATCGCGCGGTCAAACGCGGCACGATCCATCGCAATGCGGCCAACCGCCGCAAGAGCGCTCTCGCCCGCAAGCTGGCTGCGCTCTAAGCCCTGCCGCGCCATCCGGCCCGGCTCGCCTTTTCAAAATAACCGGACTCCCAAGGTCCGGTTTTTTTCTTGTTACATATAGAGTCAATTTGTCGCTTATTAATAGCATATCAACGACACAAAAGTGTCACTTTGTCTCTTTTTTGATACTCTTAATCTCACAAAATTTTTCTGTATTTCACTGTATTTCATTATTTTACACAGCAAGACCGCAAGCTGGCATAATTTTCGCTAAAGATCCCTGCGAAAGGAAATTAACCATATGACACTTATCCGATTCAAACCCGATACGGCGGAACTTTCACCGGCCACCGCGCCGAGTGAGTTGCTCCGCGATTTCATGAACCTGCAATTCCCCTTTTTCCCGACGGAAAAGGCGGGAACCAACGCTTGGGCTCCAGCCCTTGATGTGCATGAGGACAAGGATGCGTACACCGTGACCTTGGAAGTCGCCGGCCTCAAGAAGGATGACTTCACCATCTCCTTCCAAGACGGCAGTCTCAGCATCGGCGGCGAGCGCAAGGAGGAGAAACCGGCCAACGTGGAGCGCGCTACGCTTTTGCGCGAGCGCACCTTTGGCCGCTTCACCCGCACGGTTTCGTTGCCTGCCGAGGTCAAGGCGGACACCATCAGCGCGACATACAAAGACGGCGTGCTGACGGTCATCTTGCCGAAAGCGGAGGAGGCCAAGCCGAAGCAGATCGAAGTCAAAATCGCCGACTAAGATCGATTCGCGCACGAACCAAACCAAGCGGGGAGTCCGGAAGGGCTCCCCGTTTTTTTTGGACACTCCAGACGCCGCGCCATTGCCAAGTGGATGCGCCTTTTCTACAAAGTGCGCTCGATGCCGAAAAAATCACGCGCCCAATCCCCTGCCCCGTCCTCGGTCAATGTTGCCGGCCGCACCTTGCTCGTGGCCAATCGCAGCGAAATCGCCATCCGCGTTTTTCGTGCGGCCAACGAGCTCGGCATGCGCACTATCGCGATCTATGCCGACGAAGACCGTTTCTCGATCCACCGGTTCAAGGCTGACGAAGCTTACGTGATCGGACGCGGCAAAGGCCCCGTGGGCGCTTACCTCGACATCGAAAGCATCATCGGCCTCGCCCGCGAGCGCGGTGCGGAAATGATCCATCCCGGCTACGGCTTCCTCTCGGAAAACGCCGAGTTCGCCCGCGCCTGTGAAGATGCCGGCATCACTTTCGTCGGCCCCCGCCCCGACCTGCTCGAAATGATGGGCGACAAAACCGCCGCCCGCGCCCTCGCCATCAAGCTCGGGGTGCCGGTGCTGCCCGGCACGGAAGATCCCGTGAGCGAACGCGGCGAAGCCCTGCGCATCGCCAAAAAAATCGGTTTTCCCCTCATCATCAAAGCCGCCTTCGGCGGCGGCGGACGCGGCATGCGCGTCGTTCGCAAAGAAAGCGACTTGGCTCCGCTCCTCGACGAAGCCCGCAACGAAGCCGGTCGCGCCTTCGGCAACCCCGCCGTCTTTCTCGAGAAATACATCCCGCGCGCCAAGCACATCGAAGTGCAGATCCTCGGCGATTCCCACGGCGGCGTGCTCCATTTGCACGAGCGCGATTGCTCCGTGCAGCGCCGCCATCAGAAAGTCGTCGAAGTCGCGCCGTCCATCGGACTGCCGGAGCAAGTGCGCGCCGACCTTTGCCGGGCCGCCGTCGAGATCGCGCGCGGCATCGGCTACAACAACGCCGGCACCGTCGAGTTCCTTTACGACTTCAACCGCCACGAGTGGTTCTTCATCGAGATGAACCCGCGCATCCAGGTCGAACATACCGTGACCGAACAAATCACCGGCATCGACTTGGTGCGCTCGCAGATTCTCGTTGCCGCCGGCGCCAGATTGCACGGACCCGAACTCGCCCTCCCCGCACAAAGCGAGATTCCCCGCAACGGCTACGCCGTGCAGTGCCGCGTCACCACGGAAGACCCGGCCAACAAATTCACGCCGAACTACGGCAAGATCGTCACCTACCGCAGCGCGGCCGGCTTCGGCGTGCGCCTCGACTCCGGCATGGGCACGACCGGCAGCACCATCACGCCGTTCTACGACTCCCTGCTCGTGAAGATCACCACCTCGGGCCAGACCTTCCCGATGGCGCTCCAGCGCATGCACCGCGCCCTGCGCGAGTTCCGCATCCGTGGCGTGAAGACCAACATTCCGTTCCTCGAAAACGTCGTCACCAACGACACCTTCCGCTCGGGCGACGCCACCACGACCTTCATCGACAACACCCCGGCGCTCTTCGATTTCAAACCACGTCGCGACCGCGCCACGAAGTTGATGCACTTCCTCGCCGACGTGACCGTCAACGGCAACGCCGAAGCCAAAGGCTACCAGCCGGCCGGACGCCTTGCCCCGGCCCCGCTGCCGTCGGTGGATCTGCGCGTCGAACCTCCCGTCGGCACACGCCAGAAGCTGCTCGAACTCGGGCCGGAAAAATTCGCCGAATGGACCCGCAAGCAAAAGCGCGCACTCTTCACCGACACCACCTTCCGCGACGCCCACCAGTCGCTCCTTGCCACGCGTGTGCGCACGCATGACATGATGCTCGTGGCCGACGCCGTCGCCCGTCGCACGCCCGGACTGTTCAGCCTCGAGATGTGGGGCGGCGCGACGTTCGACGCCTCCATGCGCTTCCTGCGCGAAGATCCGTGGGAACGCCTCCGCGCCCTGCGTGAACAGGTGCCGAACATCTGCTTCCAGATGCTTCTCCGTGGCTCGAACGCCGTGGGTTACTCGAATTATCCGCCCAATGTCGTCTCGGGCTTCATCAAGCACTCGGCCGAGAGCGGGATGGACATCTTCCGCGTCTTCGATTCGCTCAACGACCTCGCCAACATGCGTGCGGCCATGGAAGCCGTGCGCGCCACCAAGGCGATCTGCGAAGGCACCATCTGCTACACCGGCGACATCCTCGATCCCCAGCGCGTCAAATATTCGCTCAAATATTACGTCAAGCTCGCCAAGGAGTTGGAAAAAATGGGCGCGCACTTCCTCGCCATCAAAGACATGGCCGGACTCTGCCGCCCCTTTGCCGCCAAGGCCCTCGTCAAAGCCCTCCGCGCCGAGACCGACCTGCCCATTCACTTCCACACCCATGACACCAGTGGCGTGAATGCCGCCTCGGTCCTGGCCGCGATCGAATCCGGCGCCGATGTCGTCGATTCGGCCATTTCCTCGATGTCGGGTTCGACCTCGCAGCCGAACCTCAACAGCCTCGTCGCCGCGCTGCAGCACACGCCGCACGAATCGGGCCTCGATCTCGACGCGCTCAACGAGTTTGCCGACTACTGGGAGCAAGTGCGCACCTTCTACGCGCCGTTCGACACCGCTCCGCGCACCGGCAGCGCCGAGGTTTACCTGCACGAGATGCCCGGCGGACAATTCACCAACCTCAAAGAACAGGCCGCCTCGATGGGCCTCGCCCACCGCTGGCCGGAAATCGCCCGCTGCTACGCCGAGGTGAACCAACTCTTCGGCGACATCGTCAAAGTCACCCCGTCGAGCAAAGTCGTCGGCGACATGGCGCTCTTCCTCTTCACCCGCGGCATCAAACCCGCCGATGTGCCGAACCTCCCGCCCGGCACGCCGTTCCCGGAATCGGTGAAAGACATGCTTGCCGGAGGACTCGGACAGCCCATGGGCGGTTGGCCGCCGAAAGTCGTCGCCGCCGTCCTCGGCAAAAAATCCGCCAAGCCCGCGCGCGCACCGAAGGTCAGCCTCGAAGCCGTGCGCCGCGAACTCACCGGCAAGCTCAAGCAAACTCCCGACGAGGATGCGCTCTACAGCTACCTCATGTATCCGGATGTCTTCACCGCGTTCAACAAATTCGAGCGCGAGTTCGGCGACGTGAGCGTGCTGCCCACGCCGTCATTTTTCTACGGACTCAAACCCGGCGAGGAAATCTCCGTCGAGATCGAGCAGGGCAAAACCCTCTTCATCAAACTCGTCAACATCAGCCAGCCCGACAAAGACGGACGCCGCATTGTGTTCTTCGAACTCAACGGCATGCCGCGCGAAGTCACCGTGCTCGACAAGTCGCAGCAGTCGACCAAGAAAGCCCGCCGCAAAGCCGACGAGGGCAACCCGCTCGAAGTCGGCGCGCCCATTCCGGGCATGATCACCAGCGTCGGACCCGGCAACGGTGCCCGCGTGGCCAAGGGCGACAAACTCCTCACCCTCGAAGCCATGAAAATGCAGACCACCCTCTACGCGCCGTGCGATGGCAATGTGGAGGAAATGCTCGTGGCTCCCGGAGACGCCGTCGATGCCGGCGATCTCCTCGTGCGCATGCGCGAGTGATCAAAACCGCGTCGCCATGACGCGGGAACACCCTCAAGCCAG
>JBILDG010000157.1:0-4948 GCA_044352715.1 Chthoniobacterales bacterium
TGGAGATTTTTTGCTCCTTACCGGAGCCGAGGTCCTTGGCTGACACGTTGAGGATGCCGTTGGCGTCGATGTCGAAAGTGACTTCGACCTGCGGCACGCCGCGCGGCGCTGGTGGGATGCCGTCGAGATGGAAAGTGCCGAGCTGTTTGTTGTCCTTGGACATCGGACGTTCACCTTGAAGAACTTTGATTTCCACACCCGGCTGGTTGTCGCTGTAGGTCGAGAAGATCTGCGACTTTTTGGTCGGGATGGTGGTGTTGCGCGGGATCATCGGCGTGGCGATTCCTCCGGCGGTCTCGATAGCGAGGGTCAGCGGTGTGACGTCGAGCAGGAGAACGTCTTTCACGTCCCCCTTGAGCACACCGCCCTGAATGGCTGCACCGATGGCCACGACTTCGTCGGGGTTGACGCCACGATGCGGGTCGCGTCCGAGAAGGTTTTTGGCCGTCTCGATGACCTTCGGCATGCGGGTCATGCCGCCGACGAGGACGAGTTCGTTGATGTCGCTCTTGCCGAGTTTGGCATCACTCAAGCAAGCTTCGACCGGTTTGATCGTGCGGGTGAAGAGATCGTCCGTGAGTTGCTCGAGTTTCGAGCGGGTGAGTTTTTTCTGGATGTGCTTCGGACCCGAGGCGTCGGCCGTGACGAACGGCAGGTTGATCTCGTATTCCTGCGCGGAGGAGAGGGCGATCTTGGCTTTTTCCGCCTCTTCCTTGATGCGCTGCACGGCGTCGGGCTGCTTGGAGAGGTCGATGCCGGTGTCCGCTTTGAACTCCGAGATGATCCAATCCATGATCTTGTGGTCCCAATCGTCGCCGCCGAGGTGCGTGTCGCCGTTGGTCGCTTTCACTTCGAAGACGCCGTCGCCGATTTCCAGCGCCGAGATGTCGAACGTGCCGCCGCCCAAGTCATAGACGGCGATTTTTTCGTCCTTCTTCTTGTCCAAGCCGTAGGCGAGGGATGCGGCGGTGGGTTCGTTGATGATGCGCAGGACTTCAAGTCCGGCAATCTTGCCGGCGTCCTTGGTCGCGTTGCGCTGTGAGTCGTTGAAGTAAGCCGGGACAGTAATGACGGCTTTGGTGATTTTTTCGCCGAGCTTGGCTTCCGCGTCGGATTTGAGCTTGGCCAAAATCATCGCGCTGATTTCCGGCGGGCTGAACGATTTCTTCTCGCCGTTGATTTCAAGTTCGATGTGCGCGTCGCCATTGGGTGCTTTGACGAGTTTGTAAGGGACGCGGCGATCCACGTCGGTGAGTTCGTCGAATTTGCGCCCCATGAAGCGCTTGACCGAAAAGACGGTGTTGGTCGGGTTGGTGACGGCTTGGCGTTTGGCGGCTTGCCCGACGAGGCGCTCTCCGTTTTTGCTGAATGCGACGACAGACGGTGTGGTGCGTGCGCCTTCGCTGTTTTCCAGCACAACAGGTTCCCCGCCTTCCATGACGGACATGCAGGAGTTAGTTGTGCCGAGGTCGATACCGAGGATTTTACTCATAATGGATAAATATTAGTTTCTTAATTGATCTTTGAGCAGGTTCAGTGCCACGGGGAATAAAATACTAATAAGATGTTGTTTATAAGTTGCTTGCGTAATTAATAAGCTTCTCATTTCAGCCCTCCAATAAGAGACACTATGGCACAAATGTGTCACAAAAAGCGTCATTATGGCGCTTATGACTTTTTAGCCTTTCAAGGCCAAAGACGCCCGCAAGCGTGACCCGGCAAGGTCGAGGAGAATAACGGCGGCAAGGATGCAGGTGAGGACCGCCGCAAATTTGTCCCATTGGTAAAACTCTTGGTAAGTGTAAAGCCAGGCGCCGATACCGCCCGCGCCGACATATCCGATGATGGTGGCCGAGCGTATGTTGTATTCGAGCATCCAGAGGGCATGGCTCCAAATGAGGGGGCGGGCATGGGGCCAGATGCCGTATTGGAAAGCTTGCCAGCGGCTGGCGCCGGTGGCGCGGAGCGCTTGACTGACGGCAGGGTCAGCGCTTTCAAAGGCATCGCTGAAAAATTTCCCGAGATACCCGAGCGAATAGATCACCAGAGCCACCACTCCAGCACCGGGGTTGGCGCCGAGCACGGCCACGGCAATGAGAGCCCAGATGAGTCCGGGGATGGCTCTGATCAAGCTGAGACCGAGGCGAATGACCGAGACCAAAAGACGAGGGGCGATGGTTCGGGAGGCGGCTGCGGCCAGCGGCACACCGAGCAGCGCGGCGGCTGCGCTGGCCAGAATGGCCATTTGGAATGTTTCCCAAAGCGAGGGCAATACCTGTGGAAGCACGGAAAAATCCGGCGGCCAGAAGCGGGCGAGGAAGCGCGAGAGATTCGCGGCATAGTCGAGCTGGCGTCCCGCAGGTTGCAGGACCGGCAACGAAAAAACAACAGCAACCACCAAAATCAGAGCCGCCACCCGCGGAGCATCCAAGCGCGGCTTCATGATGGGCCTCCGGTGTTCAGTTCCCAGTCCCGACCTCCACGCAGCCGCAAGCGCCAATCGGCAAACTCTCGTGCAAGAACCTCGTCGTGCAGGGCGCAAATGACCAGACAACCGCTGCGGGAGCATTCTTCCTTGAGCAGTGCGAGGGTGGTGCGGCCGAGTTCCGGGTTCAAGTTCGAGACCGGTTCGTCAGCCAACAAGCATTCCGGACGGGCGATGAGTGCCCTCGCCACGGCGACGCGTTGCCGCTCACCGCCCGAGAGTTTGGCCACGGGTTTGGCTGCAAGGTCCGCCAAGCCGAGGCGCGCCAGCAATACGCAGGCTTTTTGGCGGTCCGCCCGGGGGAAGCCGAAGAGTGTGCGCCAGCTCGGGCGCTGGGCGAGCAGACCGCAGAGCACGTTGGTTTCGGCGGTTGCGTTGGGGGTAAGCAGGAGATTTTGGAAAACGCAGCCCATGTGCGTGCGGAAGCTGGCTGGCCGGTGCTCGCTTCCGGACTCTCTGCGGTAGCGGATCTCACCCGAGCCCGGTTCGAGCATGCCGGCCAGACAGGCCAGCAGACTGGATTTGCCGACGCCTGACACGCCTTCCACGGTGAGGAATGTTCCCGCCGGAACACTTATCTCCAAACCCTCCAGAATCTTCCGCTGTTCGCGGCTGACGGTGAGATCACGGATCTGCAAAAACGGTGGCCGGGACATCGTTTTCTACTTGTGCGGCTCCCGGGCGAATTCCAGCGCCTCGGCGACCGAGGCGAGATGGTTGTCGGCATCGGTCTCGACCAGCTTGGAGGTGAAGACCATGTCGCGCAGGGTGGGATTTTTTTCGCCCATCGCGGTCAATGCCTCGCGCAGCGAGTCCCGGGCGGCCTCATCCAGCTGTGAGGAGACGGCCATCACATGCGTCGGCACCGGGCCTTGAGTGTCGAGTATTTTGAGTTTTGCTTTTTGCCCGGGTGCGAGGTGCTTGTCCTTGGCAAAAACATAGTCACTGACGGCGGCGGCTTCCGCTTCCCCGGCCAGCACGCGCTCCACCGCGGTCAGGTAGCCGGTCCCGAACCACACATGGCCCGCGCCGAAAAATTCCTCCGGGCTTTTCTTGATCAAATTCTTTTTTTTCAGATCCAGCAGCGGGATCAAGTATCCCGAAGTGCTGGTCCGGCTGGCAAAAGCGACCGGCTTGCCCCGCAGATCGGCGATCGACTGGTAAGGTTTCCCGGCTAGGCAGAGCCAGACGCTTTCGTAATGGCGCTGACCATCGATCTCGCCGACCAATAAAAGCTCTGCGGCTTCCGCTTGGCGTGCATTGACCATATCCGTGGCGCTGAGATAACCGAGATCGATCGAACCGTTGGCCAACCCCTCGATGATCACGGCGGAAGAAAGTGGCACGATCACTTTGACCCGGCGCCCGAGGGCTTCGTCCAAAGCTCCCGCCAAGGCCTCGCGCTCGGCCATCATGGCGTCGGGATTTTTGTCCGGCTTGAGCGCGATGACGATTTCATCGGCCAAGCTTTTGTCGCCCATGGTAGAGGCCATGACAAACGGGGCCGCTGCACCGACAACAAAACCCCAAATGACGAAGCCGAGCCGGAAGCGTTGAAGCATAAGCAAGCAGCTTGCCTTTCCCTACAGGGAAATGCCAAGGCAATCTGCCGGGGAGTTCAGGCGGCTCCCCACATCCAGCGGATGGCGGACCAGTAGAGAGGAATGCCTAGCGTGATGTTGAATGGGAAGGTGACGCTCAGCGATAGCAGTTCGACCAAGCCCGGGTTTGATTCCGGCACAGCGTGCCGCATGGCCGCCGGTGCCACGATGTAGCTAGCGCTGGCGCAGAGGATGGTGAAAAGCAGGGCGTCGCCCGGATTCATGCCGATGGCACGCGCGAGCAGGATACCTGCGGCGGCCAGAACGAGCGGGGCAACGAGCGCAAAAACCAGCAGCGGACCGCCGGTCTGCTTGAGCATTTCGACGCGCCGCGCCGCATGCATACCCGTATCGAGGAGAAAGAGGATGACCATGCCTTTGAAAAGCCCCGACATGAAAGTTTCCAAGGATTGTCCATGGGCATTGCCGGTGAGCCAGCCGATGAGCAGGCTGCCCAACAACAGGAACACGGAAGCGTTGAGGAACGATTCACGCAGCAGGCTGCTTGCTGTTGTCTGGGGTGCGGCCAACGAGCGCCGCGGGGCGAACATCCGCACGAGAAAAATGCCTGCGATGATGGCGGGTGATTCCATCAAAGACATGATAGCCACCATGTAGCCGCCGTAAGTTTCGTTGTTCCGCCCGAGAAAGTCCGTGCCGACGATGAAGGTCACGATGCTGATCGACCCGTAGGTCGCGGCCATGGCCGCTGCGTCATAGACCGATAAGAATTTGCGCAGGACAAAGAAGACGCAGACGGGAACGACCAGAGCCATCAGCATGGCGGCCCCGATATAGAGCAGCACCGTGGAACTCAGTCCCGAAGCCGCCAATTTGGTGCCGCCCGTGTAGCCGATGGCGA
>JBILDG010000158.1:0-4926 GCA_044352715.1 Chthoniobacterales bacterium
ATATCAGTTGATCGCTAAAGCGACCTATTTGCCTGAGGGCCATTTGGTCGCTTCAATCGACCCATCTGCGCCTCCGGTATCAGTTGATCGCCACGGCGACCTATTTGCCTATGGGCTATTTGGTCGCCGCAGCGACCTATCTTCGCTTCGCTACGGTTCTCAACTCCGTTTCCAGAATAGATCCCCAGCCACCTGCCTCACCCGCATGCGCCGCGCGCTCAAACTAAGCACAAACACCACCCTGAAAAGGCCTTGTCGCGGAAGTCGAGCGGACCACGGGTTGTCCCGCGAGTGTCGAGGTGACGGCGGGGCTTCCCACGCATGCCCGGATGGTGTCTGCGCGTCCGGGGGCACCTTTCCATTTGATCGAGGTGCGCGCGAAGCATCGCTCCCATGCCGATTACATCGTGGCAGCCCAAGGGTCAGGTCATCGAAAATTCACTTGTGAGTTCATTAGTCGATGATTTGCTTGGAACCATGAGCAGAGGTCAGCGTGTTTGTTTGCTTGGAGGCGCCTGTCTTGCGCTTGTTTTTATTCCGTGTGTTGCTTCGGCCGAGTCCGCGGCGTATGAGTCCATTGCCGAGTTTTCGCAGAAGGATGCAGAAGAACTCGATTGGCGTATTGTCGATGACCGCGTGATGGGCGGCCGTTCGCAGGGCAAAATGAAGATCAGCGACGATGGGATCCTTTCATTCAGCGGAAACCTCTCGCTGGAAAACAATGGCGGTTTTTCCTCGGTGCGTTCGGGCGATGTAACGCTCGATCTCAGCGACGCCAAGGGGTTGCTCCTGCGCGTCAAGGGCGACGGCCGCACTTATGAGGTGCATCTTTCCACGTCAGCCCAGTTTCGCGGCAGAGAGATGACTTTTGCGGGTATGCTGCCGACGAAAAAGGACGAATGGACGGAGGTCAAAGTTCCGTTTTCCGGGTTCGACGGCGATTTCCGCGGGCGGCGGCTGAGAGATGCGAAATTCGACCCTTCGGAAGTGCGGCGGATCACTCTGGAACTGGTGGACAAGAAGCCTGGTGCTTTCGAGTTGCAGGTTGATTGGATTCGAACATACGGCAACAACAAAGCAGGCTCCGCCAACGGTTCCACTGCGCCCCGTTAGCCGCCAGCAACTGCCTCGCGATGTCGCGCGAATTGGGATCCACTGGACGGCTCGGGCTCAATGATCCTCGTTGAAAGTTTCCGGTTGGCAGCCCTTCCTCCAAAAATCCCCCCAAACCTGCCTCACCTGCACCCGCCGCGCCCTCAGCTAGGTCTAGCAATTTCTAGTGCAATATTCCTAGAAATGGATATAAATCGCTAGAAAGGAGCTTTCATGGATGCCGTCAAGAACCCGTTTTCACCCGGAGCGGGATCTCCGCCTCCTGAACTTGTCGGGCGCGAAGATGTTCTGGAGCAGGCTCGGATTCTCCTTGGCCGGGTCAAAGAAGGACGCGCGGAGAAAAGCATACTCCTCACAGGTTTGCGCGGCGTGGGCAAAACGGTTCTGCTCAACGAAATCGAACGCAGGGCGGTCGATGCCGGCTATCTGACGGTTGCCTTGGAAGCCCACGAGGACAAATCCCTCGCCGCGCTTTTGGCATCGCCGCTGAGAAAATTGCTGTTCGAACTGAACCGTGCCGCCGGTGCCGGCGACAAGGCCAAACGGGCTCTGGCCGTGTTGAAGGGGTTTCTCGATGGAGTGAAAGTCAAGGTGGGCGAAATTGAGATCGGCCTCGATATAGAACCCGAGCAGGGCACGGCGGACAGCGGCGACTTGGAGAGCGACCTGCCGGGACTTTTCATCGCCGTGGCCGAGGCGGCCGCGGAGCGCCGTCGCCCGGTGGCGCTGCTCATCGACGAGATGCAGTATTTCAGCCCCGTGGAGTTGAGCGCTCTGATCATGGCGATGCACAAGATGCAGCAGCGGCGCTTGCCTATGACACTTCTCGGAGCGGGCCTGCCGATCCTGCCGGGATTGGCCGGAGAATCGAAATCTTACGCGGAGCGTCTCTTCAGCTTCCCGGATATCGGGGCGCTTTCCGAGGCCGATGCCGCCAAGGCGCTGCGGGATCCTACCGAAGCGGCCGGCGTGCATTTCGAAAAAGATGCGCTGAAAGAGATTTTCCGGCTGACGCGCGGCTATCCTTATTTCCTGCAGGAATGGGGCTATCAGGCTTGGAATCACGCATCCGCATCACCCATCACCCTGCGCGTTATCCGCGAGGCCACCCCCACGGTGGTGGGGCGTCTCGACAGAAATTTTTTCCGTGTGCGCTTCGACCGCTTGACCCCCGGTGAAAAGAGGTTTCTACGGGCCATGGCGGGCTTGGGGTCCGGGGCGCACCGCAGCAGCGACATAGCCGATGCGCTGGGTGTGAAAATCAACAGTCTCGGCCCTGTGCGCGCCCAGCTCATCCGGAAGGGAATGATCTACAGTCCTGCCCACGGCGACATGGCGTTCACCGTGCCGCTGTTCGATGAGTTCATGTTGAGGGCCATGCCGTAACCGCAGGTCTTTGTCCCTCAAACCGGCTGGAAAGTCATCCGCATCCGGCAATTGCCTTCGGCTATCTACGCTACGGCTGCGCCTCCGGTATCAGTTGATCGCCACGGCGACCTATTTGCCTATGGGCTATTTGGTCGCCGCAGCGACCTATCTTCGCTTCGCTACGGTTCTCAACTCCGTTCCCAGAATAAATCCCCCCCAAACCTGCCTCGACCGCATCTGGCGCGCCCTATCGTTCACTTGGGGGGCCATACGTTTCCATACACCCCGCGTCCCCTTGGCTGATATTCCAACATTCTTAAGAATGTTGGAATGTTTTTATCCTGAAAGACTGCGGCCAACGCGGCCCGACTCCGCGTTTGCGATAACGGCCCTCGCGCGCTATTCTCCCCTCATGAGCACGTTGGCTGAAATTGAACAAGCCGCCAAAGTCCTTCCGGTTGACCAGAAGGAACGGCTGGTCGCATCCCTGCTCGCCGTCTTGCGCAAGGAGGGTATTTCGAAGGTCGCGGTGGACGAGGCCGCACACGCCAGCCTGCTTCCCTTGGCCGCCACGGCATGGTCGCAGGATTGGGACTCTGCCGAGGAGGACGAAGCGTGGCGCGACTTGTAGCCGGGGATGTTATTGTCGTCCCTTTCCCATTTACCGATCTCGCCAGCAGCAAGGTCAGGCCGGCTCTCGTCCTTGCGGCATCGACGCGCGACGACATCTTGCTCCGTCAGATCACGAGTAAAGCAGGGGGGTCACCCCGAAGCTATTGCAATAAAAACGGCTGACTTTGTCGGACCGGATCGGCTGCCGCGTGACAGCTATGCGTTGCCGCACCGTCTCGTAACCGCAAATGAGTCCTGCGTCCGTCGGACGGCGGGTCGTTTGCACGATGGGAAGTTGCATGAGATCCGTGAGCGCTTATGCGCCTTCGTGCGCGCGTAAGCTTCATTTATCCACGTCAAACCTGCCGATCGTTTTGGATAATGGGCCTAAACTTCCGCACCGCCTCACTCTCGCCGGACTTCGTTACGTTCGTTGCCCATGTTGACTCCCTCGCCCCAGTTGATTCGCCTTGCTCTCCCTGACGGGCTGCCTCCGGCAGTTTATCTCTCTTCGTTCGGTTGTGTCGTCCTCCTGTTCCCTGAGCAGGCATATCTTGCGGTGTAACTCATCGCACTCATCCATTGGTTAGGCAGCAGGGGGGCCTAACTAATCTTTCCGTCCCTACGCGCCACACGCTTGCTGTACATCTCCAGCTGGCAGTCGAATCCCCCCAGGTCGACCGTCTGGCGGTATTCCAACTTGAGTGAGGGCGAGCTTGGCCCATCGCGCAGCGGGTTGGTGAAAATGAGCAGGCCTCCCGGCTCCAGCGCTTTGCTGGCGGCAAGGAGGAGGTCGGCCATGAGTCCGCGCATGTCTTTCACCCGGACCCGTCGTCCGAGCGGAGGATTGGTGATGACGAGCGTGATGCTTCCCGGGGCGATGCCGGCCTGTTGTTCCGCGTCCCGGAAATCGCATGGAGTGAACATCCCGGAAACATTCTCCAGGCCGGCCGCTGCGAAGTTGGCGCGGGCGATCGCGATCGCTGCCGGATCGAGATCGGTGCCATGCACGGCGAGGACACCGCCGAGCATCGAGCGCTCGATCAGCTCCAGTCCCGAGCCACAAAAAGGATCCCAAACCACCTGCCGGGGTTCGTCGCTGTCGGGGCTGGCTTGCGCCGCCAACCGCGCCATGCAGGCGGCTAAGGGCGGGTGCGAAGCCGCGGCGATGTCATCCTGACGATACCCTAGGCGCGGATCGGGGTAGAGTCGGGGTCGCAGCTCGACGATCGCGTCCCTCTGTTTCTTCGGTCCGCTGCCGACCGGAATGACATCCACGGACCACGGAGCTTGCCGCGCATCGTTGAGGAGTTCGGGCGCGAGGGCGTGGGCTTGCTGCACCACGTGGCGGATGGCGCCCCGCTGATGACCGCGCGCCGGGAAATCCAAGCGGTAACGGGGCACTCCGTGGGTCGCCGCCCGCATGATCTTCCGGGCTGTCGGGGAAGCGATGCAGCCGGCGAGGGCTTTCTCCCACTCGGAGCCGGAGCTGTTCTCGATCAGACCAAGGCGAATGCCCACGGTGGCAAAGCAACGCAACTCATAAAGCATCGACAAGGAGAAAGGCCGGAGCGGAGTCAGCGTCACACATCCCGGGCGGACCTGTCCGGGACGGAAAACGTCGGGATCGAGTTGCTCTTCGGCTTCCTCGCGGACGATCTTCTCCAAGCCCCGTCGGCAGCGGAGGTTGATCTGCATCCCGGGTTTGCCCGGGAGCAGCGCCTCGAGTTCCACCGTGCCGGGGTTTTCGCGGCGGGCGATGGCTGCCTGCACCTTTTGCTGCGTCAGCTCCGGGAGCGATTCCCCTTGCGCCATGAACGAGAGTGTCGCGCT
>JBILDG010000159.1:0-4888 GCA_044352715.1 Chthoniobacterales bacterium
CGCCGAGCACAACGGAGCTGGAGCCGGGCGTGACTTTCGCCACGTTCACCGCCGAGCCGTAGCCGGTCATGACGCCGCAACCGATGATGCACGCGGAGCTGAACGGGATACCGGGATTCTTTTTCACCAGCGCCTCCTCGAGCACCACGGCGTGCGTGGACATTGTGCCGATGTTGAACGAGCGCTCGATGCCTTTGCCCTTGAACATCGTGCGCTCCAGCGCCGAGTGGCCCTGCATGTAGTTCGGCGCGGTGACCTGGTTGCGGTTTTCGCAAATGTTCCGCTTGCCGTGCAGGCACTGGAAGCAGGTGCCGCACGGGACGGCCCAGTTGAGGACTACTTCGTCGCCCGGCGCGACGCGCGTGGCGCGGTCGCCGACCTCGCGCACGATGCCCGCGCCTTCATGGCCGATTACGACGGGCCGGCCCCAGTTCAGCGAATCCCAGTCGGTGTGGCAGACGCCCGACGCCTTGATTTCCACCAGCACTTCATGGCCGGTTGGCGAATGCACTTCGATTTCCTCGATGGAAAAACCGCCGGTGCCGCTCGAGATGGCCGCTTTGGCGTGAATCATGGCGTGCGCTTGATGAGTTTCACCTGAACCGACTCGTAGCCGGACTGGCGGGTGAAGGATGATTCCCGCTCAATCTTCGGCTCCGCCTTGATCGTCTCGACGCGCTCGACGCGGTCGCAGAGCGACTTGAGCAGGCTGCGGAAAATGAGCCGCGCGTGCGGCGCGCCGAGGCAGTTGTGCGTGCCGAAACCGAAACCGATGTGCGGATTCGGCGAGCGGTCGAGGACAACTTCGTCCGGATTTTCAAAGACCGTTTCGTCGCGGTTTGCGGACGGCCAGCAAAGACCGACGCGCCCGCCGGCGGGAACGGTTTCGCCGCCGACCTGCGCGGCGTGCGGGCACTTGCGGGTGATGGCCGTGAGCGGGCTGACATAGCGCACGAACTCCTCCACAGCCGTGATGATGCGGCTCTCGTCCTCGCGGAGAAAATCGAGCGCCTGCTGATGGTCGCCGAGGTAGGCGAAGATGCTGCTCACCGTGTTGATGACCGTGTCGCGGCCGCCGGCGAAGGTGACGTTGGCGAAGCCCTGCTTTTCCTCAAAGGTGAGCTTGCGTCCGTTGAAATCGACCCCATTCAGGTAGCTGAAAAAGTCGTCTCCCGGTTGCTGCTCCGCGCGCTTGAACTGACCGCCGGTGTAGGCTTCCAGCAGATGCCCGTCGCCCGCGTCGTCATCACGGTCATGGAATACATGGACGCCCCAGCTGATCCAGACATCGGCCTCCGACTCCGGCATTTTCAACAGCCGCGTGAGCGCACGGCTTTGCAGAGGCAGCGCAAAATTGCGCACGGCCTCGAACTCACCCTTCTCCACCGCGTCGGCGACCATTTCGTCCACGAGCGCCTGCAGGTTCGCGATGTATTCCGGGTCGTCCTTGGGCCGGTTGAACATCGGCTGCACCAGCGCGCGGTAGTCGGTGTGCTGCGGCGGGTCAATTTCCAGCGGCAACTGGCGGACGCCGCGCACGGGAGCCTCCGAATGCAGCACGCACATCAGCGGGTTGTCGCTGCTGAAGGTTTTCCAGTCTTTGGCGCTCTTACGCACGTCCTGCATCCGCAGGATGAGCGGAAAGGTTTCGTCCTCGCAGGTAACGTTCAGCGTGGCGCCCTCAGCGCGCGCTTCCTTGAAGGGATCGGGGTGTTCAGGCATCGGTTTGCTCCTTGGCTTTGGTATGCAGTTGTTTGGTTTCGAGGTTTTGATTCGCGACGTCTTCAGGCGAGGGATGCAGGCCGGCTTTCAAAAGTTTCGTGCCGACGGCGTAGGCCAGCGAGTCGTTTACGGCGTCCACCGCCAGCAGTTTTTCACCGCGATAATACCACGCGGAAAAGTCCCCGCCCGGCTCGGCGGCACCGCGCACGATCACGTGGTCGTAGCCGGTTGAGACTCCAGCGATCTGCAGTTTCGCGTCGTATTGATCCGACCAGAACCACGGCAGCGCATCGTGTGGGACGGCTTTCCCGGCGAAGGAAGCCGCAACCGTCCTGGCCTGGTCCACGGCGTTCTGCACCGACTCCAGCCGCATCCGCTGCTGATAGAGCGGGCGGAACTGGTTACAGCAGTCGCCCAGCGCGTAAATGTCGGGAGCGGACGTGCGGTTGAATTCGTCCACAAGAATGCCATTGGCGGTGTCCAGCCCGGCGGTTTCCGCGAGCGCCGTATTGGCCACCGCACCTGCACCCAGCACCACGAAGTCCGCCGCGTATTCCTGTCCCTCCGCAGCGAGAACTTTCAATCCGCTCCCGCAATCCTCGATGCCGGTGACGCTCACGCCGGTGTGCAGACTGACGCCATGGCTGCGGTGGAGGTTTTCAAAGTAGCCGGACACCTCGGGCGACGTAACGCGCGAGAGAACACGCGGAGCGAGTTCAAGCACGGTCACGTCGAGGCCGCGCTTGCGCAGCGAGGCGGCAACTTCCAGCCCGATGAATCCGCCACCGATGATGACCGCCCGCGCGCCGGGCTTGGCGGAACGGCGCAGCACTTCTGCATGAGTGGCCGTTTGCAGCACGAAGACTTTTTCGTGTCCGATGCCGTCGATCGGCGGGCGTCGATGCAGCGAACCAAGGCATAGCACCAGCTTGTCGTAGGCGATTTCGCCGGCATCGGTTTTTACCGTTTTCCGCTCCCGGTCGATTGCCGACACGCGGACACCGAGCTTTGTGTCGATTTGATGGGAAGCGTAAAATTCCTCCGGCCGGATCAGCTGAAGCGTCGTATCGCCGTCGGGGTCGAGCTGCGTCTTGGAAAGCGGCGGGCGATGATACGGCAAGAATGGTTCGGCCCCGATCAGCGTGACCGGCCCCTCCCATCTTTCCTGCCGTAGCGAAGCGCAAAGCTGCGCCGCGCCGTGCCCGGCACCGATGATGACGCAGTGTCCGCTCATCGGCCCACGACTTTCACGATGAGCCCGTCGAGTTCCGGGGTCAGCTTCACCTGACAACCGAGGCGGCTGCATTCACTCGCGTGGTCTTCGAGTTCGAGCATACCCTGCTCGACTTTCGACGCGGGGCCGACTTTGTCCATCCATGCCGGGTCGATGTGAATGTGGCAGGTCGCGCAGGAACAGACGCCGCCGCATTCGCCTTCGATTCCCTCGACCTGATTCGCGACGGCGGCGGTCATGAGGGTGCCCAGGGCGTTTTCGACGACGATCGTTTCGCCGCCGGGTGTGATGTAGGTGATCTTGGGCATGGGTAGTGATTGTAGTTTTGAGCTTTTGTTGATGCTTCAACGACGGATGGTAAAACCGGGAGGAACGAAGTTGAGCGGCGGAAGATAGCGGCGGCGGCAACCGGCTTCTACCATGAAATCGTCACATTCTGGTGGAATCCTGCCGATTCCAAGCTGGTTAATGGTCTCTGGATGGTGGTAAATTGCCATTTGTGCGTGTTCTTCATGAAACCATCGCCATGCAAACTGCGGCCACGCTGAGTTGCCGTGACTTCGATCTGCCTATCTTTGATT
Organism: Chthoniobacterales bacterium; assembly: GCA_044352715.1. Classification (GTDB taxonomy): domain Bacteria; phylum Verrucomicrobiota; class Verrucomicrobiia; order Chthoniobacterales; family JACTMZ01; genus JACTMZ01. Next base: position 3,538 of record JBILDG010000159.1, read on the forward strand.
GTCCTTATCACTGCCATCCGGAGTTTGAAATTTTGCGCATCAACGAGAGCCGGGGGCGGGTGCTGGCGGGTGACTTTGCGGGGATGTTTGAGCCGGGGGAAATCTACGTTTTTGGCAGCCGCCTGCCGCACGCTTTTGTCAACTTGGAGCGCACGGACGGGGCGCGCTCGCGCTGTTTGCAGTTCGATCCCGCGAGGCTGGCCGCCGCTTTTGGTACGCTGCCGGAGATGCGTTCGCTTGCGTCACTTTTCCGCCGCACCAGCCGCGGGCTGCTGCTTGCTGAAGCAGCAGCGCACCATGTCTCCATGATCCTCGACGATCTTTTCCGCGCCGACGGACTTGTCCAGATCGCCGAACTGCTGCGGCTGCTGCATGAGATCCAGCGCGACGGCGCGGCGCGGGAACTTGCGTCTGCGGGTTACAGTCTTCAATCGTCCGACCGGCACCTCGAACGTCTGGAAGCCGTGCTGACGCACATTCACACACACAGCGCCGGGGCGCTGACGGTCGGCGGGCTGGCACGGCTTGCGGGGATGAGCGAGACGGTTTTTCATCGGCACTTTCGTGACCGCATGGGCCGCACGCCGGTGGCCTACATTCAGGACGTGCGGCTCTCGAACGTGGCGCACCGGCTGTTGGAAAGCGAAGCCTCCGTCGCCGAGATTGCATTTGCAGCGGGCTTCAACAATCTCTCGAATTTCAACCAGCAGTTCCGCCGCGCATTCGGCTGCACACCGCGCGGGTATCGCCGCCAGATCGGCTCGCTCTGAGGGGTCCGCAAAGGGAAACAACGACCGCGATATCTTCGCCGTCCCCAAAATGGGCCCTGTCCTCGGCGGCTACAACTTAACCACCCTGCCCCACAGCTGGGACGACGCCAAGGTCCTGCGCGTCGAGATCGACAAAATCTGGAGAAAGCTGACCAAGTTGCTTCCGCAAGCTGGAACAGTTCTCTTTCTCCAGCGTGACCTCGATGCATTTCGACATCGGGGTGAAACTTTTCACCGCGTGCTCGTCGATGCCGACCAGCACATTGGTCTCCGGGTAATAGGCGGCGGCACAACCGCGCGGGATGTCTTATAAGACCGGATAAAACCCTGGCACGCGCCAAGTCGCGGATTCCAAGCGCGGCGGCGGGCCGTCATCGCGAAAAAGAAAATGACCGCGAAGCAGCCGAGCGGGAGCAGGTAGGAAAGACTGACACCGAACGCGTCGAGCAAGGCTCCCTGCGCGAACGTTCTTTACGCGGCCCCGACGGCGAGCAATGCCCGCCCGGCCAAACGAATATTCTCATGCTCTTCGTGGGCGACCTCAGGCCAGAGCTGGGGCTTCACAAAGTTCCACGGGCGCT
>JBILDG010000160.1:0-4853 GCA_044352715.1 Chthoniobacterales bacterium
TTCGGACTTCGTGTCGAATCTGTAGCCGTCCACGATACGGGTTAGTTGCGCGATGCCGCCGGCGCGTCCGAGCAGCAAGGCGATGGCGCCCTCGGCCGGCACCAGTCCGCCGCGCAGCAAACCGCCAGCGTGGAGGGCATCGAGTTCATGCGGTTCGAATTCCTCAGCCCCGAGAACGATCACATGGTCGGCCTCACCGTTGCGCAACCAACACTCGGCCGTGCGCAGGCCGGTGGCCCAGCAGGATTTGTCGCCGATCTGCGAGTATACGGGACCGCCCAAGCCCAAGGTGGCGACGACGTGGCTGAGGGGGCTGTTGAAGACCGTCTCCGGAAACAGCACGGGACTGCCGAAGCGGCGACCCTCGTCGGTGATCTGACGATAAAAGCGGACGCTGTAAACGAGGCATCCGAGAAAAAATGTGGCGATGATCCCGACGCGAGAGCGGTCGATTTCCGGTGCGGCGGCGAGGGCCTGTTGGACTGCCTCGATCATGTAGTAAGTGATCGGGCTGGCCCGGCGAAGGCGCGGCTCTTTCTCCCACCGGGTCAGCTCGGGCGACGCGCGGTCGATCAAAGCGACGTCAACCACGCGCCCGCCTCCAGAAGTTGTCTGGATGGCGGGCCAGACAGCCGTGATTCCGGGGGTGCCGAAGCCGCCGGGTGTCACGCCACCCCAACTGATGATCGAGGTGCTCATGGTTTTTGGAAGAGCACGGCGGCATTCGAGCCGCCGAAGCCGAGGTTCACGCTCATGACGCTTTTTAGTGCCATGTTTTCTTGGTCTTTGACCAAGGCGTCTGCCACGAGGGGTTCGGGGTCTTGCAGATTGATCTGCGGCGGGAGTTGGCCTGTTTGCAAGGCGAGCAATGAAAGCACGGCTTCAATGGCGCCGGCGGCGCCAAGGGTGTGGCCGAGCGCGGCCTTGGTGGAGCTGAGTTTGGTCGGGCCGGCGCCGAAGACGCGTTGGAAGGCCTGTGCTTCGGCGCCGTCATTGAAAGGGGTGCCGGTGCCGTGGGCATTGACGTAGCCGACGTCCTCCGGAGAACAGTTGGCCCGGAGCAAGGCTTGCCGCATGGCGCGTTCCAGCGGTGCGCCATCGGGGGCTGGCTGGGTGAGATGATGCAGGTCAGTGCTATGTCCGTAACCGGTCACGTAGCCCCGAATAGCCGCCCCGCGGCGACGGGCGTGTTCGATGGTTTCCAGCACCAGGAATCCGGCGCCCTCACCGAGCATAAGCCCTCGACGGTTGCGGTCGAAAGGACGGCAGGCTTCGGGCGCAAGAGACTGCAGACAGTCAAATCCGGCGAAGACAAGTTCATTGAGTGCGTCGTAGCCCCCGCACAGAACGATTTCCGCCATGCCGGCCCGGATCAAATCCCATGCATGACCGATCGCATTGCCGCCGCCGGCGCAGGCGTTGGCGACGATCATGAACGGTCCGGCAAACCCGAAGCGGCGATGAAGAGCGGCGATTTGCTGCTGTGCTTGGTAGCCGGCGACGCGGGCTGTTTGGCCCGCGTTTGTTCCTGCCCAGACGGCCCGGAGAAACTCTTCGCCTTTTTCCATCCCGCAGGCTGTCGTGCTGACAGACATTTCGAGGCGGGGGAGGCTGCAGCGCCCGGTGGTATCGAGCAGGCCGGCCTGACGAAGAGCTTCCTCAGCGGCCGGCATGGCCAGACGATCGGCGCGGCTGAAGCGTCCGAGTTCTTTGGAGGTGAACCCGGGTAAAGGTGGCAATTCCGCCTCGGCCCCCGCCGTCACACGGCAGCCATCCACGGCGATGGCGGTCAACGGAGCGCGGGCGGAACAACCGGCGATGACCGACTGCCAAGTTTGTGCGGCATTCGAACCGAGCGCCGTGACGCACCCGAAACCGGTCACGGCAACTTGACTGGGAGAACTTGCTGGCACGCCGCTATTTCAAACCAGCAAGTCGCGGATGGGGAGGTTATTTCGGTGTCAGTTTCCAGCAGAAATCTTCCGGCTCAACATGAGCCGACCGCGGGCGACCGGTTGATTATCCACGGAGCATTCGGCCTCGAACTGCGCCAGCGGGCCGAGTTCTTTGACGAGGGTTACCGCAGTTTGGATCGTCATGCCGGGACTGACGGGACCGAGGATGCGGAACTGGTCGATGCTCGCGAGGAAGAGCGGGGTATCAGGATGCTCAGAGTCACTCATCCATAAAACGCCAGCGGCTTGGGCGGCGCATTCGACGAGCAGCACGGCGGGCATGAGGGGGCGTCCGGGAAAATGATCGGCAAAAAACGGCGCGTCCGGATTGAGGTGCTTCCAAGCTGTGCCGCGCTGGCCGTCACTCCGCTCAAATCGATCAATGAAGCGAAATCCGGGGCCATGGGGTGTGAGAGGTTGGTTCATGGGAGGTCAAATGCTTTCGGATCCAGGGCGGCATTTCGTCGGATGCGGGAGAAAATGAACTGCATGGTGGCGCCGCGTGGCAGGGTGATGGTCATGGATTGCAGTTGCAAGGTCGAGGTCTCGAGGAGGTTTTCGATGCGTTGCGGTTGATTCAATCCCGGCACGGCAGGAGTCAATGTCACGATGTATTTGCCTCCACTTTGGGTCACGGAGCGCGCCATGACGCTGCCGGGTGGTGCGCCGCGCAAGATATCACGCAGAGACGTGAGCGCGCGGGCGGAGGGATCTGCTGCATCGCGGGTGGTTGATTTTCCGGCCCGCAGGGAGGTGAACTTGTCCCCGCGAAGCAGGAGGTAATCGCCGGCCGGTTCGGTGTAAGTCACGAGCAGATTGTCCGGGGCCTGGTAAAGCAATCGCCCCGTGCTGGCCGCCGAATCACGCAAACCGGGTGCGGTGATGATTTGCTTGAAGTCAGCCTGCAGGGTGCGCGTGTTTTTCTGGGCGGACAGGAATCGCTTTTCCAAGGCTGCGGCTTCATCAGCGGCCAATTCCCGCCCTGTCGCGGAATGGGTGAGAATGATGGCCGTGCAGATGGCGGTAAGTGTTTTCATGTCAATCGCAGCGCAGCGGCGCGAAGTGATACCACTGCTCGGGGTAAGCGATGAAGAGCGGGGTGAGTGCGGCGGCGACTTCACGGGTGTAGCGACGCAATGTTTCCTCACGGCCTTCGGGGAGCCAGACCGGTTCGATGTAGGCCCGCGCCTCAATGTGGTATCGGCCGTCCGGTTGCCGCGTGATCCCGACTGGCACGATCGGGCAACCGGCCAGCAGAGCCAGCAGGACCGGGCCGGTGGAGAAAGGGATGCGCCCGTGCGGAAGTTCCACGGGAACGCTGTTGCCGTCATAGGGCCGGTCAGCCAGCGACGCGACGAAAGCGCCGCCTTGCAGAGACCGGACGATATCGAGCACCGAAAACGAATCATTGCCGACCACGATGGTTTTGACGCCCCAGCGGGCGCGAAATGCGGCACGCCATTCCGTCAGCGCCGTGGTGGGCTCGGGCAAGGTGAGCGCGGTCATGGGAAATCCCAGTTGCGCCATGATGAGGCCGCCGAGTTCGAAAAATCCGAGATGCCCGGTGACGAGGAGACAGCCTTGGCCGCGGTCGCGGGCGCGCTGCAAGTGCTCGAAGCCCTGTCGAAACCCCATCATGTCGACGACATCGGAGGTCGGTCGCACGGACAAGCGGCCGTAGGTGGAAAAATTTTCCGCTTGGTTCATGAAGAGGCGGCAGGCCGAGCGGAAGGTGGCTTTGTGGGCATCTAGTAGGGAGAGGTTGTCCCGCACGGCTTGAACCGTGGCGGGATGAGTCAAGGCGTAGAAAAGCCCGAGGGAGCGCGAGACGAGCCACGCGCCGCGTTCACCAAGCAACCGCCAGCCGAGCAGGATCCATTCAAATCCCCGTTTTTGATAAAGCGCGCGGTAAAACTTTCTTTGACGGTAATCGCGGTTGCGGCCGATCAGGTAAAACGGGGGCAACAGGATCAGGCCGGCGGCGACGGCGGAAATGATGCCGAGGTCCATCACCAACCCGAAATTTTGCAATGCGGGCTGGCCGGTGAGGGCCGGGGCACCGAAGCCGATGCAGGCGCTGATTCCGGTGAGCAAGATTGGGGCGGCCAGGTGGTCATAAGTTTTGGACAGATCGCCCTTTTGGTTCTGCAGGGCCATGAGCACATGGAGGCTGTAGTCCACGACAAGACCGACCAAAAGCGGGAGACTGATGAGCGAGAACGGAGTCAGCGAGGTGCCGGTCAGCCGCATCAGCCCCAAGCACAGGCCGGCGGCGAGAGCGAGGGCGAGAAAGTTCAAGCCGACCATCCGCCAAGATCGCTGGGCCAGCGCGCAGAGAACGACAATGGCGCCGAGCATGGCCAGCCCGAGTCGGATGAAATCGCGTTGGGCCAAAGCTGTGATTTCCGCGGTGAGAGAGACCCAGCTGACCGGCAAAATTTCAACCGATGGATCAAGCTGCGTCCATCCGCCGGCCGGGACAGGATTTTCGGCCGCGCCGGGCAGCCGCAAGATGGCGTAAGCATTTTCTCCGTCGTGCCCCGCCATGGTCCGAAGCAGTGGCGCAATCCGGGCAAAAGCATCTTTCTGACCTCCGGAGGCCTGCTCGATGGCTTGGGCCATGCGGAGGGTCTGCCCGGACCATTCCGTGCCCAAGCCGGCCTCGGCAAAGGCGGTCTCCAGCCGTGCCGCTGTGTTGCGCGGCCACGCGGCGAGGTTGGCGATACGGGCCGACTCCGAGGGAATGCTCCAAGAGGTGTCGATGTTGCTGCCCGGCAGGACGGCTTGGGCCAAAGATGGGGCCGTGCGACGGATCGTGTCGTGGTCGGATGCCCGGAGCACATAGATGGCCTCCGCGGCTGTCGGGTCGAGTTGTCGCAGCCATTCCTGTGCGGTGTA
>JBILDG010000161.1:0-4850 GCA_044352715.1 Chthoniobacterales bacterium
AGCAAATCCAGTTAAATGAACTCCCCCACCACTGGAAACTGTAAACTGAGCATTGCGAACGCCGCGCCTCAGGCGCGCAGCGACTTGATACTCTGCCGCAAATCCTCTTCGGTCACGTTTTCGGCCACGAAGGCTTCGCCGAGTCGCGGGCAGACAACGAAACGGATGGCGCCGCCGGTGAATTTTTTGTCGCGGCGGGCAGCTGCCAGCAGAGCGTCTGTCGGGAGATCGTCGGGCAGAGTGAGGGGAAGACCGAAGTCTGCGAGCTTGCGGCGAACGGCGGCGGCATCTGCCTCGGGGAGACCGAACTTTCGTTGAGAGATTTCCAACGCGGCGCAGAGTCCGAGGCTGATGGCTTCGCCGTGGAGGAATCGTCCGTAGCCGGCGACGTTTTCGATGGCGTGGCCGATGGTGTGGCCGTAATTAAGCAAGGCGCGCAGGCCGGATTCCTCACGTTCGTCGGCCGACACAATGGCGGCTTTGATCGCGATGTTGCGGGCGATCAGCGGAGCGAGGCTCGGGCGCGGCGCGGTGGGATCCAGCTCCGGGAGCATGGCGGCGTCGCGGATGACGGCGTGCTTGATCACCTCGGCAAACCCCTCGAGGAACTCGCGGTCGGGCAAGGTGGCCAAAGTTTCCGTGTCGGCCAGCACGAGGCGTGGTTGATGAAAAGCGCCGAGAAGATTTTTGCCTGCGCGTGCATTCACGCCGGTCTTGCCGCCGATCGAGCTGTCCACTTGCGCGACAATCGTGGTGGGAATCTGCACAAAGGGAATTCCACGGTGGTAGATGGCGGCAACGAAGCCGGCCAAATCCCCCACTACCCCGCCGCCCAAGGCGACGACGAAAGACCCGCGATCCAGCCCGTTGGAAATCATGAGGTCGGCAAGGTTCTCGACGGTGGCGAGGGATTTCGATTTTTCCCCGGCCGGCACGGCGAGGAGTCGGGCGGTGTAGCCGGCCGATTCGAAGGCCTTTAGCACGGCCGCCCCGTGCAGGCGCTCGACATTTTCATCGGTGATGATGGCGCAGGCTCCGCGCAAACCGGCTTCGGCCGACAATTCGCCGGCGCGGGTCAGCAAACCCGGCCCCGCGAGAATCCGGCACGGCTGACCAGAAATGTCCACGGGTACCTCGATGAACTGATGCGTGTTCATGACTTCGAAAAAGCTTCGGCCGCGATCAAAGCGGCGCCGACGAGCCCGGCTTGGTTCTGGAGCTGGGCCGGGACGATCGGCGTTTTGACCATGCTCTGCACAACGGGCAAAAATTTGTCTGCTTTGCGGCTCACGCCGCCGCCGATGATGACGAGGTCGGGGTTGAGAAGGAGAGTCAAGTGGGCGACAACTTCGCCGACCCGCTCTCCCCAATCTTTCCATCCGAGATCTTTTTCCTCGCGGACTTTCGCGGAGGCGCGGCTTTCGGCATCTTTGCCGCGCAACTCGATGTGACCAAATTCGGTGTTGGGCAGCAGTTTGCCGTCGAGAAACAAAGCACTGCCGATGCCAGTCCCCAAGGTGAGCAAAAGCACGGTGCCGTGCGTATTGCGTCCCGCACCGAATCTGATCTCCGCCAAGCCGGCGGCGTCGGCATCATTCATGACGACGACGGGTCGTCCGAGACTCTTTGTCAAAAAAGCTGCTGCGTCAAAGTCCACCCATGAGTGATCCATGTTGGTCGAGGTAAGGGTGCGTCCTTTGGTGACCACGCCCGGAAAGGTGATTCCGACAGGTCCACGGGTTTCTGGAAAAGACTCGGCGATCTGCCGGATGACCCCGGCAACAGCTTCGGGAGTCGAGGGTGCGGGCGTGGCGATGCGCAAGCGCTCGGCGGTCAGAGATCCTTGCGCGGTGTCCACCGGGGCGCCTTTGATGCCGGATCCACCGATGTCCACGCCGAGAGTTGTCATGCGGGGCGATTGCACATCACGCGCCCGCAACGGGCAAGGCGGAAGCGCGGTCTCGATGGTTTGCGCTTGGCATTGCCGATGACCGCGCGGGAAACTCTCTGGCATGACCTTGCGGATTGATTTCCATGTGCATTCGTTTTTTTCGGCGGATGGCGTGAGCAGTCCGGAAGACCTGATTGTCTCGGCTCGTTCAGCCGGTCTCAATGCATTTGCCATCACCGACCACAACACCTGTGAGGCGGTGGATTACATGCTTGAGCGCGGGCTCATGCGGGCCGACGGGCGGCCGGTCGATGGCTTGCTGGTCATACCCGGCGTGGAAGTCACCACAGCCGATGGCCATCTGCTTTGCCTGGGTTGCAGGCTCCCGGCCACACTCAAAGGACTGCCAGCCGTGGAGGTGTGCCGTTTGGCGCATGAGGCAGGCGGTCTCTGCGTCGCGCCTCATCCTTACGATTTGTTCCGCGCGGGCATCCGCGAGGCGGTTCTAGACACCCTGCCGCTCGACGGGCTGGAAGTCTTCAACGCGGCGACCACGCTCAAGCGTCACAACCGCAAAGCCTACGATTACGCGCAGCGTCGCGGTTTGCCCATGACGGCTGGCAGCGATGCCCACCATGCCGGAGCGGTCGGAGTGGCCTGCACGATTATCGAGACAGAAGATTTTTCCGTTCGCGGTGTGCTTGAGGCCACGCAGCGCGGCACGGAGCTCGAGCAACGCTACCTCAGCACCCGCCAGACCATCCGCAAGACGTGGAACAACTGGTTCCGCCTGCGTCGTCAATCCAAGGGCGTTCGCCGAGCGGGCTAAAATTCGGTCGGCGCGAGGCTGCGTAGAATTGTGACTGCCGCATCGGCCGGATCGTTGTTTGCTCCGCTTTAACCAATCTCCAAAGCAGCGGCAATCGTGGCGGGCGAGTTGCCTTCGAGCCGGTTGTTGACGAAGGCGTAAGAGGGACGCGCGGTTGATTGGGATCGGCCGCGTTGGATGAGTTGGCGCAAGGCGGCACGGGCTTCCGGGGCGGGTTCGCTGACACCGCGATAAGGCGAAAATTTATCCACCGCTTGCTGATAGGTGCGTCCGGGGCGGAGGAGGAAGCGCGCGGCAAAAAAGTCCGTCGTGAAGGCGCCGGTCATGGACATTTGATCCTCGACGGGCGGCATTTTGGTCCAGCTGTTGAAGACATGGGCGACGCCGTGGCGGTGGAGCGCGGCGAAATATTCGGGCCGGAGCAGCGAGGCATTACGTACCTCGACGGCGTATTGCCAAGAGGGCGGCAGCTGACCGAGAAATCGGTCGAGCGCGGTGACGAAGTCGCGACCACGGGTGAAGTGCGTCGGATGGAAGGACGAGAACTCGAAAATGAGCACGCCGGTTTTGGCGCGGTGACGGGAGAGCGGGCCCAGGAAGGCGTCGATGAAGAGCGAGGCGTTGAGGAAATTGGTGTTGTCCGAGCCGGCACGATCCCCGAAGCGATCAAGTCGCGGGAATCTTTTCACCGTGATCTCGTCGGTCACTTTGAACGAGAGTCGGAATCCCTCGGGCACGTTCTCGGTCAAACCTGCCAGATAGCGCTCGGTTGGAAAGCGGTAGTAGCCCGCATCCACGCAGACGGAAGGGAAGATTTCCGCGTATTCACCGAGGCACTCGGTGTCGAATCGTTTTTGTGAAAATCGCCCGCGTGTGATGTAGCGCTGCTCATCGTAAAGCTGACCGATCCAGCCCTCGTATTTCCATGAGGAAGTGCCGAGGAAGAGGTTGGCATCAGTCGCCAGCGTGCGCGTGGCACGAGCCAGTTCCGCCAGTGCGAAGGCCATGAGAGGCCTCGTCGATTACATAAGGGCTTTGAGCCGGGCAAGCAGGTCGGCCTCACTGGTCAGCCCGACCAACTGCCCCTGCACGTCGCCATTTTTGAAGAAAAGCAACGTAGGGATCGAGGAGACGCGGAAGCGGCTGGCCACACCGGGAGCTTCATCAACATTCACTTTGGCCACGTGCGCCTGACCGGCGGTCGCGTCGGCAATTTTATCGAGGATCGGGGCAATCATGCGGCAAGGGCCGCACCATGGGGCCCAGAAATCTACAAGAACCGGTGCGGCTCCTTTGTTGATCTCGGCGTCGAAGTTGCTGTCGTTGAGTTGAAGAATGTTGGCGCTGGCCATGGTCGTTGGTTTTTTTGTGGTTTGAATTAGGTGCTAAAGAAACATCCAAAGCTGAATACCGAGCGATGTAAGCGCGACGATGGTGGCCGCGATGGCCAGGATAGGCGTCAGTTTGTCCTCTTCCACCGGCGGTGCCTCTGCGGCGGGTTTGATGGCAGCGGCTGGGGCTGAAGCCGGGGCGGCGGGTCCGATTTTGACTGTGGCCTGCGGGGCGGGTTTGGCCGGCGCGGAGATTTGCACTTTGGAAGTCTCCTTCTTGGCATCGTCCGCAGCCGCAGGTTTCGGGGCTGGGGCTGCCGCCGCAGCTGGAGCCGTCGCGGGCTTCGGCGCTGAGATGCCGGGGGCTGAGGGAGCTGCTGGCTTGGCCGGAACGGCTGCACTCGCAACTGGGGCGGGAGTGACCGGAGCACCTGACGCGGAGGGTTTCGGAGGCAACGCAGTGCCAGCTGGAATTGGAGCGGCTGGCTTGGCAGGAGCGATGGTGGTAGCAGGTGCGGGTGCTCCTGGCGGTTTCGGCGCGACCGAACTTGCGGCTCCGGGTGCAGCCATGGGTTTCGGCGGCATCGGTGGAGCGGTCGGAGCAGCGGCGGCTCCGGGTGGTTTTGGCACAGCAGGTATGGTCGCGAAAGGTGCTGCGAGCACCGCAGGCTTCGGAGCCATGGCTGCCATTGGCGCTCCCGCTGTGGGAGGTTTGGGCGCCGTCGGAGCAGGAGGCATAGGCGGTTTGGGTACTCCTGCGGCGGGCGGAAGGACCGGTTTCGGAGGTAGGCCTGCGGTC
>JBILDG010000162.1:0-4807 GCA_044352715.1 Chthoniobacterales bacterium
AATTGAGCGTGGGTTGTTCACGCTCAAGACCCAATCATCTTGATCGGCCGGTACAGCTCCGGTCTTATACCAAACCCAACCAAATCCCGCCTCGATCCGGCAAAGTTCGCCATTCAATTCATCCTTTTTCTCCCCGGTGAACGGATTTAGCACGTCGTCCCAGATTCCCTTCGGATATTTACTGCTATATGGCACGTAGCAGGGGTTATGGAAAATCTTGGCCGAACCGCCTGTGTAACGCATGAGGTAGTGGCACCACCACGCTCTACCGTTTCCGGTCAGTTCGGGATCATCACCCGTATTGACAAAGGTGCTCGGCAAGCATCGGCCTTGGTTGTCGGCTAGATAAGCAGAGTGAGCTCCTCCAATTGCTTTTAAATTTAAAATCTTTTGCGCCGATCTGGCCTTATACATCGCTTTCTGCGTCGCGGTATAGCCAAGGGCAGCCAAAATCACAACGATGGCGATGACCACCAGCAACTCGATCAAAGTGAAGCCTCTGTTGCCCCTGGCACATCGACTACACATCGCGACCACGCGCTGCTGCTTGAAACGCCGTGATGCGAGGGGGTGGGGGACAGGGTTCACTGAAAATGCGTTTTACTGCAACCAGTGTCATTTGTCGATGCAAATTATTTTGGTTCTCATCGATTGCATGACTGAAGAATGAGAGCGCATGTTCGCCCGCATCAGCCAGCGGACCATGTTGGCAATTGAAAGAGCCCAAAGTCCTTCAGGCAATAGGCTTCGCCAGGCTGTGGGTCGTTCGGAACATCACCGCCGTGCCAGAAGATTCCCCATCCGTGCTTGGGCAACAGATCGGGCTTATGGAAAGGTCCAAGCAGATTGAAAGGCAAGCCGGTGATTTCGATTGCAAATTCCTCTGGATCGGTAGCGGCGAAGGCATACTCGAGACCGGGACCATAGGTTTGGTGACGCTTTTCTCCGAGAACCACTTCAATGAGGGAACCATTCCAAGCGGGCTTATCGAACCGCAGGGTGCCTTTCCCCGCGGGCCGCCGAAATCGATAGGAAACCTTACGATCGTAGAAAGGCATTCCCTGCTTGGCCCATGAGCCGAGTCCGATGGGATTCTCGGTGGGAGCGAGGACAAAGCCCTGGTTGGCGGGGCGAACCGAAAAATTCCCCAAAAGATAAATTTGGTCGATTTCCTGGCGAACATCAAACGGGTGGCCTATCAGGTGGATTGAATTGTCGCCCGGTCGCAGAAGGTGGCCTATGGCCACGCGTTGGATCCGCCAATCCAGCCAGCGTGATCCACTGTTGGTTTCGAGGGGATGTCCGTTGATTTGGATCTGCCACTGATCTGGGCATTCGAAGCAGAGATCGATAGAAGCCAAATCGGTACCGGGTAGGATTGTTGCGGTGTAGCATGCGGTGCCGCCGCTCTCAGGTCGCATGCGTAGGTTTGCGGAAATCACATGATCGCGGTATTGGATCACGTTTGCCCAACCGTTGGTTTCCATGCCGTTTTGCTCCCAATAGACGCGGTTGGACTCGTAAACAAGACGACGAGGAAAACTTTGTCCGTCAACATCCAGGGCGCAAGTGTCGATCACGAGCGCGTTGGGATCGAGAAGTTCGGCACCGAGAAACTCGACAGGCGACTTCTTTTCCCCGTCCGCACCAACCAAGGCGCGCGACGGTACGGCAGGAGGCCCTTCTGTTCCTTCTCGGGCAAAAAACAGGATTTGCGCCTCGCTGGCTGGAATCCGCAACTGCCCATCGAAAGGATGGATCAGTCCCGTCTGCGGATCAAGCAGCCGACCGCCATTTGCATCCTCGGCCGCTGACAGGCTGGCGGACCAGTCAGAAGGCGATGAGTTGACAATCAAATAATAAACCCCCTCCTCGCATTCACGGCGTTGATGGGCAATCCCCGACATCCCGGCGGCGGATACCTTCAAACGTGGCGGAACGAAGGCGACAACAAGAGCGAGCAATTCCTCCAGAGAATCAGCCCACTGCACCGGGAGGTGATCGGGCCATGCATCGGGACGACCATCCAGCCACGCCGTCTCCGGTCGCACTCCGAGGATTTTTCCGCCGTTTGCAGCGAAATTCACGAGCAATTTGAGGGACGCCGACCTCAAGTTTTGAAGCCCTGGTGGCAGGACGACGAGTTGGTAAGCTTGCTCACCGACTCTCATTTGATCCGCCTCGATGGCCGCCGACTCCGCCAAGACGTATTCATCGCCGATATCGAAATCTGCCTGAGCGTCGGACAAGGCTTGGGCAAACTTCGACGTTGCCCCCCGCAAAGGGAGGACACTGCGCTGGGTGCCCGCGAAAGCGGTCCGCATATCGGCCAGCGCATCGTGCGCGGGCTGGCCACTTGAAGTTCCGGAAACATCGACGCAGTCCGATTTGGCCGAGAGGCAGTAGCCGGTCGTGAGTGGATCGACGATAAGAATTCTCTGGCGGGTTTTGCCGTGAGCGGCAAGCCACGCGAGGCGCGCGAGTTCGTCATTGAGGGGGCCGAGCCCATCGAACCAAGGGCTCTGTTCGCTAAAAAACTGCGGATGATCCTTTTTGCGCGCGCCACGGATGGTGGTTGTCGTGTAATGGGGCACGAATAGGTTGACCCCATGAACGGCAAGAAACCGTCCGATCCGAAGCCAATCGAGCGGAGTGGAGTCGTGGCCGCCCGCGCCCCAGCTTTCGTTCATCACCCGTTTCTTGCCAAGTTGGTTCGCCACCGACTGGACCTGCTTGAGGAAATAGAGGGCATGCGACTCGGTGCCGGGCTCCGTCGGATCCAAGTTCTGCGGATCGCCGTAGTCGTGACCTTCGAGCAAAAAGCATTCGAGCAGGTCGGTGCCCGGCCAATCCATGTGGGCAAGGAGATGAACGTGGCCCGGGGTGGCGTAGGGACAAGGCCAATCGTGCTCAAGGTAGTGGCCGGTGAGCGGGATGCTGTTCTCGTGGCACCAAGCTTCGAGAGGCAGGGCGAAGTTCTCCATCCACAAAGCGTGGAGGGTCTCGTAGAAATCGAATCGTGTCGCAGCGCTGGTCGGCGAGTCAAAGTAAAGATCTGCCAGGACCGTCTCGATCGGGTAGTTGTGACGCCGCAGAAACTCGGCTTGGACCAAACGGCTGAAATGCAGCCCCGGTCCCCATGGCCCGTGCGAATCCGCTGTGAGCTGCGGCTCGTCGGTGAAGATCGCCGCACAGGTTTTCCAGTCCTCCGCGCCGAGCTCATCCCGGTAACGCTTGTAAGTGGTTTCCAGAAAGGTCTGCGTCGTTTTTGGGTCGAGCAGGCTCGTGTAAGGAAATTCCCCGTGCCAAGACATCGGCGGCATCCGCTCCATCACAAACGCACACCAAGTAGCCCCATCTTGTAGCGTGCCGGGCTCGACCATCTCCCGCGGAATTCCATTTTCCGTACGATAAACTGCCAGAGCATCGCTGGGTGGGCGCTCGGGCAGGGCACCAAACTTCGGGATGAGAAAACGGGCCGCCGTTTGAGGTGCGAGAGCAGGAACATGCCCGCCCGCAAATCCGCTGGGATAAGAGTTTTCGTCGTAAAGGGCCGGCACCAACCCCAATCTACGGCACTCGGCGATGCAATGGCGGATGATCTCGAACCAGCGATCGGAAAGATATTCCGTGATGAGACCCGGCCGAGGATGCAGGAACACACCGCCGTAGCCAACGCGCGCGAGATTTTCCAGCAACTCCGTGAGCCTTTTCTCCCCAGGACCGGTCTCGTATTCGTCGTTCAGGACAAATAACGGACGAGGACGGAAACTGTTGGACGGGTTGGCAAACTCAGCGAGGTAAGTGGGAATCGGTTGCTCTTTTGTCATAAAAATCGACGCAACTGCTGTTAGTTGCTCCGCACGCAGCGCTGCGTCATGAACGTTTATCGATCAACTCGATAACGATCACGGAGATCGAGGCGGTTTCTGCTTCGCCGCTCTCGATCCCCGTTTGTTCGTAAAAGCTAACCCCGAAGCAAGCCAAGTTGTCGAGTGGTATTGGCTTGCCTGCTGTCCCGGCCCAATTGACCGGTCATGCAGCAGTACGGCTGATTGCGAGGAATGGGAATCTCTCCAGCACAATTCGGTGGTCGCAAAAGGTATTGCCCAAAGTCTTTGGGTCTAGCGGCGGCGGCGCAAAACCATCGTCCCAAGGCCGCCGAGCAGCATCGCAAAAGTCGAGGGCTCAGGGACAACCTCAACCCTCAAATAGTCGACGTAGCTGGGATTGGTGTCCGAGCCCAAAGTCTGCCCTTGAAACTGCAGGGCGAAATTGCTGAAGGAACTCAGCGGAATGCTGCTCACATCGGCGTTGTTCAGGAGTGTGGATGTGCTGGATCCATTCACGGCGCTGAGCGAGAGCGTTTTAGCGGCAGCGGAGTAAGTGTATTGAAATGTCGTCGGCAGAGATGCGTCAAAATTGAGAGCAGGGTTGGTCAGTGGTGCATAGTAAGTTGCACCTGCGGTACCTGAACCATTGAAAATCTGAATGTTTGGATTGCCCGAGCCCAGTCCCTCGTAATAGGTCCAAGCATATCCGTTATTGATCACGTATTGGCCTGAATTGGGAGTAAAACCGAATCCCAGGAAACCTGATCCAGAGGGACGAACTGTGAGGGTAAGCGTGAGGGTGTCGGAGACCGTCAATGTGGGAAGCGAGAACGTCGCTGCGTGGTAGTCCGGATCGTTTGAGTTGATCGTAATAGTACCATTCCCGACCTGGAACGCGCTGTCACTGGTCGTCCAGGCGCCGAAACCGGCAGCAGTGGTGCGACCGTTCAAGGCCCCGGAATTGTCGCTGAAGG
>JBILDG010000163.1:0-4767 GCA_044352715.1 Chthoniobacterales bacterium
CTTGGTCATCTACCTTTTCCTCGGCAGCGGTCGGGCCACCCTCGTTCCCTCGGTCACGGTGCCCGTCTCGCTGATCGCAACCTTCATTGCGTTGAGCGCATTCGGTTTTTCCGTGAATATTCTGACCCTGCTGGCGCTGGTCTTGACCATCGGCATCGTGGTGGACGACGCCATTATTGTGCTGGAAAACATCTACCGCCGGATGGATGAACTCGGCGAAACGCCTCTCGTGGCGGCTTTTCGCGGGGCACGCCAAGTGGGCTTTGCTGTCGTGGCGACGACCCTCGTGCTTGTCTCAGTCTTTGTGCCGATCGCCTTCCTCGGCGGCGACATCGGTCGCCTGTTCTCCGAATTCGCGCTCACCATCTCGGCGGCAGTGGCGTTCTCGAGCCTCGTTGCGCTGACCCTCTCCCCGATGTTGGCCTCGAAAATCCTGCGTCGCAAAGAGAAACGCAATCCCCTCACCGCGCTCATCGACCGCCTGTTCCATTCGAGCCAACGAGCCTATTTGCGCGTGCTGGATTTCGTCCTCCGGCACAGGATTCTCTCCGTCGCCGCCTTCGTCGCCCTTGCGTTGGCCGCCATCTGGACCGGCAGCAGACTCTCCGGCGAATACGCTCCCCGGGAGGATCGCGGCGCCTTTTTCGTGATGATCAACGGCCCGGAGGGAGCCTCGCACGAATACATGAAGGAATACCTCGACGAGATCGAGCGGCGCCTCATGCCCTACATCGAAAATGGCGAAGCCACCCGCCTCCTCATTCGCACCCCACGCCAGTTCGACAACGCCGAAAGCTTCAACACCGGCATTGCCGTATTTGTGCTCTCCGATTTCGGCACGCGTCGCCCGGGCTGGGAAATTATGGATGAAGTGCGGGGCAAATTGTCGGACTTGCCCGGTGTGACAGCTTTCCCGGTGATGCGCCAGGGATTCGGCCCACGCTTCCAAAAACCCGTGCAGTTCGTCATCGGCGGCGGCAGCTATGCCGAGCTGACCCAGTGGCGCGACCTGCTGCTCGAACGCATCCGCCGCGACAATCCCGGGCTGGAAGGCATCGACTGGGATTACAAGGAAACGAAACCGCAGATCGAGGTGGTGATCGACTACGACCGTGCCGCCGACCTCGGCGTCTCCGTGCAAAACATCGGCCGCACGCTGGAAACCATGCTCGGCTCGCGCCGCGTCACCACTTACGTGGATGAGGGCGAGGAATACGACGTGATCCTCGAAGGAGAACGCGAAAGACAGCGCACCCCTGCCAGTCTCGAAAACATCTACGTGCGCTCGGAGCGCACCGGGGAACTCATCCCGCTCTCCAACCTGGTCCGCTTGGCCGAGTTCGCCGACACCAACACCCTCAACCGCTACAACCGCGTGCGCTCGATCACCATTGAAGCCAACTTGGCCGAGGGCACCGCACTGGGTGATGCACTCGATTACCTCGAACGCACCGCCCGCGAAATCCTCCCTCCGCAAGTCATCATCGACTACAAAGGACAATCGCAGGATTACCGTGAGGCCGGCGGGTCCATCCTTTTTGTCTTCGTCCTCGGACTCGCCATCGTCTTTCTTGTCTTGGCCGCGCAGTTCGAGAGCTACGTGCACCCGCTGGTGATCATGCTGACCGTGCCGCTCGCCATCGCAGGCGGCGTCTTCGGCATCTATGCCACCGGGGGCACTTTGAACATCTACAGCCAAGTGGGGCTGATCGTCTTGGTCGGCCTCGCGGCAAAAAACGGCATTCTCATCGTGGAGTTTGCCAACCAGCTTCGCGACGAGGGCATGGAGTTCTCCGCGGCATTGCGCGAAGCCTCCCGCGTTCGACTGCGCCCAATCGTGATGACCGGAATCACCACCGCTGCCGGAGCCATCCCCCTCGTCTTGGCCTTCGGGGCGGGTGCAGAGTCACGCATCGTGATAGGTATCGTCGTTCTGGCCGGCATCTCGTTGGCCACATTCCTCACCATTTTTGTCGTCCCGCTCGGATATGATATTCTCGCCCGCCGCACCGGATCCCCGGGCGACGTCGCGCGTCGGCTCGAACAGGAAACCGCGCTTCCCGCTAATTCAGGCTGAGGAATCTTCACCCGACCTTTGGCAAGCTCCTCGCGGCTATAGGCGTCCGCCCATGTCCCGACTGCGCGCATCAAGGCGGGTTATGCAGCTGCGAACTTGCGGCGCACCGCCGCAGGCTTTGAACTTGAATCTGAGGGACTGTCGAACGACAGTCTTAATCGCGCAACAAGCAATCAGGCATGAACTCCAGAAGTTGTGTCACTGTATGTGTCACATTTCATATGTGCTTGTTTATCTCACAGTATAATTGCCTCGTGGTGTAACGGTAGAAGTTATACGATCATTTTTTCCTATTTCCTTGACTGTTAGACCACAGTTTCCCACATCAAAGTACTTGAGGAATAGGGTACCTTAGGGCACTTTGACCCTATGGCTTATTTGCGCAGGCGACCGAGATCGCCCTACATGTTCCTGCGTTATAGGGACCTTGAGACCGGGGCATGGCGAGAAAAGTCCACCCGACTGCGCCATGACGATCCCAAGCAGAAAAGGGCAGCTCTGCGCATCTGTCAGAAGACAACCGAAAAGGAGGTCGTTTACGCGCCAAGCAATGATGGTGAGTTTTCTGGCTGGGTTTCGGCTCACCTTGCAAATCACTACAGCAATCCGCGCAGCTTCAAACGATACGAGGCTGCTTGGCTGCGAATTTGTGATTTCCTGCGCGAAATGAATCTCCGCCACCCAAGGCAAATTCGATACGAACACGCCAACGACTACATGCAGTGGCGCAAAAAGCAGGGCGCTTCCCATAACACAGCACGCCTCGAATTGAAGTTCATGTCTTTCCTCATGGCTGAGGCCCTGAGGCGTGATTACGCCGAAAAAAACCCTTTGGCTCTTGCTAAAGTGGAAAGAACCCCAGCGCCACAGAAGCCGGAACTTGATGAAAAGTTGCTTAGGGCCGCCCGGAAAGCCTTCGAAACTCGGCCGCTCTGGATGCGGAATATCTTCGAAATCTGCGCACACATTGGCTGTCGTTTCAGCGAAGCATCCATGCCGCTTTTACAAGTCGACTTTAAAAAGAAGATTATTTGGGTCGAAGACAGCAAACGACCGCCCGGGGACCCGCGGAAGATGTATTCGGTGCCCATGCCGGACTCGTTGGTCAGCTATCTAAAAAAAGTCCGCACACATGTACGAACTGCACCGCCCGTCACCGGCGACATGAACCGTGTCTTTAACATCGTCCTGAAGGAGGCTACCGGCTCTACCAGCCACAGCTTGCGAGTTTCGTTCATTTCGCGGTGCCACCGCGCCGGACTCTCAGAAATGCAAGCTATGAGACTGGTAAACCACTCGACGCAGATTGTTCACCGGATTTATTCACGGCTTTCCATTGAGGACGCACGAGCAGCGATGAGCAAGGTGACTCCTCCACCCCTGCCTTAGCGGCAATAAAGGCTCTCACCCAGCGGATGGTCGTCTTCCGGCCGTAGAACGGGCACCCCTGCCGCTTCATGAACGCAATTTCGTTTTTGGACAAGCCGATGGCTGAGCAGATCTCCGAGGGAAAATAGAGACGGTCAATGTCCGCCCCCTGTTTCGCCGATTTCTGGACTTCGTCGCATTTCATTTCTGGTGCTGCGTTTGTGATCCCCACCTAAAACCAACTTGATCCTCAGATAGCTTTGATGGCTCACCTCGGCAATTAGGTTACATTGTCGACAGATCCAGCACTGGCCTGACCGACAAATCCTTTCCGAAACCCATATCCGCGGATCCCAAGAGTCGCGAATAGCTCGCTCGTCTAGAGGTCTAGAACACAGCCCTCTCAAGGCTGATACACGGGTTCGAATCCCGTGCGCGCGGCCATTTGCTTTTTCGGACAAATACCCTGTAAACCCTCATGAATACTGGATTCGCGGGCGTTTAATGGAAAACATCGAGAGAGCAAGTTTCACCAAGTTGTAGCAACACTTTGTGGCAAATTGTGGCAAAAAAGGCGCCGCCCTCTCCCAGTCGGAAGCGCCCCTCCTCAAACACGCGCGGACTTGTCGACTACGCGGTTGGTATAGACTTCGCGCGTTCGTGAAACCTACTTTTGCTGCCTGACAGTCCCGCCGCTTTGAACGCGGGCGTTGGCTGCGGCGATATCGCGGAGTTGGTAGGAACGCGCGTTGTCGGCGGTGATGTTGTAGTCGGCATTTTGACTGGGCAGGTCGAAGACCCACAGCGCGGCCAGCGGGACGTTGGACTCTTCGATGATCCGCAGCATGCGGCGGAATTTTTCTCGACCTCCGGGCCTGTGCCGGGAACACCGAATTCGCCGATAAAGAGCGGCTTCTTGATGCTCTGGGCCGCCTGCACGCCCCATGCAATGCGCTCCGCGTCCTCGCCGTAAGCATGGATGCTGATGGCGTCGATCGGGTCGGGATTGAGACTGCGTAACATTTGGCGGAACTGGCGCTCGTTGTCCGGCGTCCAACTCCCCTCCTTCTCCATGTGCCACGCGGCCGGCCGCGGCAGACTGTCCCCGGTGAAAATCAGGCGCTTCTGGTCATGCTCCCTCACCGCTTTGCCGAACTCAGTGTAGGCCACGCGCGGCATGTCGAAGGTCAGATCGCGCGCTCGCTGCGGCTGGTCGCCGTCTCCAGATCCGGCCAGATGGGCGCGCGGTGCGAGGCGGCATTGGGCAGCGAGGCTTGCAGTCCGAATTCATTGCCCATCTCCCACGCCCAGATCGCGGGCGA
>JBILDG010000164.1:0-4734 GCA_044352715.1 Chthoniobacterales bacterium
GACAGTGAATATACCCGCACCGGCCTCCGCACTTGGGCTAGGATTTTGCAAAAGCACGCCGCGACCGGTGTCGCATCCTTCGTCTATTTCAATAACACTTCCTCCGGCCAAGCCGTGCACAACGCCTTGGGCCTTCAAAAACTCACAGCGCAGGCGGTTCTCAAACAACACATCGAATCCAACCCAAAAACAGGGGTTTTGAAAGGTGGCTAGGGAGGGAATCGAACCCCCGACACGAGGATTTTCAGTCCTCTGCTCTGCCAACTGAGCTACCTAGCCGATAAGCAGGACGAAAATTGGTATGCGCGAAGTGTTCGGAAAGCAAGGAGAAGCTGCGATCAGGACACGTCGGGCAGCGAGCCTTCGTGCAATCGCCGGGCGAGCAGCAGGTTCCCGGCGGCGAGAACAACGAGCGCGGCAAAATAGATCGTATAGCGGTTGAGCGAGAAACCTCCGGTGACAACCTCGTAAGTGCCGAGCGTGTCGAGCACCGCCCCCCAAGCCAAAGGCGCGCCGCCAAGACCGAGGCTGGTGATCACGGTGAAAAGGGCAAAGAAATGGTTGCGCCCCATCACGGGCACACTGCTCATGATGATGCGCGTGTTGGCCACACCGAAGACGGCACCGGCCACCCCACCCAGCAAATTGAGCGCACCGATTAGTCCGACCCACCCCGGCAACACTCCGGCGGCCAAGCAGAACCACATACCAATGACACCGGCCTGCATGACAAGAGCACGTTGCAACCATGGCTTGCTGCCGGTCACGTCGAGACGCGGACCGGAGATGGCCAGACCGGCAAGCGCACCGACAAACGCCCATGCGCTGAGCAACAAGATCGTTGCCTCGGTGAACTTCTGCTTCACAACGAGATACTCCACGGTGAACACGGAAAGGCCGCCCATGATCAACATGTAGTTGGTCGTAAAAATCAGCAGGCGGGCGAAAGGTGCGTATTTCATCATCGCTGCCCAGGGCACACGCGCGGAAGATCGGCGCAGCGCTTCGGGCGAATCCACCTCAGGAATGCGATGGATAAACAGCAGACTGGCCACCCCGCAAATCATGGCAATACCGAAGACGGACGCGTATTCACCCGCCTCGACTTGCCCGGCCATGACCCACCCCGAGACGAGCATGGCCACGAGCGATCCCATTTGCATGAAAGCTTGGTCGCGCGAGAGGAAGCGCCCGCGCACATTTTCCGGGACGAGCGACGACATCCAGGGCAACCACGCGCCGGAGGCCAGACCGCGCACGAAGCTAAAAGCAAACAAGGCCACCGCCAACAAAGTCAGCCGCGTGGAAGTGGAAAGTCCGGGTACAATGGGCAGCAAGGCGATGCAGAGCGTGAAAAACGTGCGCGTCCCCCAACCTGCCAACACGAATTTGCGATAGCCGGTGCGGTGCAGGTAACGGGCTGCCACCAACTGCATGATGGTGAGCAGCGGCGTGAGCGAGGCGATAAAGCCAAGGACCAACGAGGACGCACCAAGCGATTTGGCATACAGCACCACGGGCGCACCCAGCATGATCTGGAACGACACCGCATTGAAGAAGCTGAAGCCGTTGACGTTCAGCGCCCCGGGCGGGAAAGGATGACCGGGCGACGTGGGATCACTCATGGAATCCCCCCACCCTAACGTGAATCCCTTGCGCGCTCAAACCGCCGCCTTAGCGGGGCTTCAAGTGCGGGAAAAGGATTACTTCACGTATGGAATCGGCGCCGGTGAGTAGCATGACCAAGCGATCGATGCCCATGCCCATGCCACCGGCCGGCGGCATGCCGTATTCGAGCGCGTGGAGAAACTCTTCGTCGATCTTGTGCTGCTCGCCGCCCGATTGCTCTACGAGGCGCTGACGCTGCACCACCGGATCATTCAACTCGGAGTAACCCGGGGCAATTTCCTGTCCGTTCATGACCAACTCGAAAACATCGAGCACAGCCGGGTCTTCGGCGCTGGTTTTGGCCAGCGGAATCAATTCCTTCGGACAATGTGTGACGAAAAGCGGGTCGATGGATTTTTCCTCCACGAGCTTTTCGTAAATGTGCTGCGTCACTTCGTAGTCCTCGACGCAGTGCGAGATGTCGAGGCCGAGTTCGAGGGCGCGGTTGCGGCGACCGGAAACATCGCGCGCAGACCAGCCCGGCTCGGCTTCCTCGATCAAATCGCGGTAACGGGCGCGGCGCCATGGACGGGCCAGATTGATCGTCCGCGTGATATTGCCCTCGTCGTCTTTGTGCTCGATGCGCAGACCGCCGCAAACTTTTTCGGCCACGCGGCAAACGAGTTCCTCGACAAGCGTGGCCATCATTTCGAAATCGGCATAGGCCCAGTAGGCTTCGAGCATGGTGAACTCGGGATTGTGACGCCGGGAAATGCCTTCGTTGCGGAAGTTGCGGTTCAACTCGAAAACCTTGGTGAAGCCGCCCACGAGCAAGCGCTTCAAGTATAGCTCCGGGGCGATGCGCAGATAAAGATCCAGCCCCAGCGCGTTGTGATGGGTCTTGAAAGGATTCGCCGCCGCGCCACCCGCCACGGCTTGCATCATCGGCGTCTCCACCTCGAGAAACCCGCGTTCTTCGAAGAAGGAGCGGATTTCCCGGATGATCGCAAATCGCTTCCGGAAAACATCCCGCGACTGCTCGTTGGAAATGATGTCGAGGTAACGCTGGCGATGACGCGCTTCAACATCCTGCAGGCCGTGCCACTTCTCGGGCAGCGGATGCAACGACTTCGACAAGAGCACGAATTTTTCCGCTTTCACCGAGGGCTCGCCGGTCTTCGTGGTGAAGCACTCGCCTGCGACACCGATGAAATCGCCGATGTCGAGCATCTCGTAAACAGCACCGCCTTCCTCACCGATGGCTTTGTCCTGCAGATACACCTGCAAGCGTCCGCTGTGGTCGCTCACATCGAGAAAATGACTCTTCCCCATGTCCCGCCGGGCGGTCACGCGACCGGCGACCGATACTTTTTTTCCTTCGGCAAAAGCGGCGCGCACTTCACCCACATCGCCGCTCACCGGAAAGGCCCCGCCGTAGGGACGCCGACCCTGCGCTTCCAAGTCCGCGCGCTTCTCCAGACGCACGGCCGTCAAACTGTTCACTTCACTCATGAGGCCGCACAAGATGCGGCGGCGGAGACTTTTCGGCGAGACGAAATTACCACGCCGCCACGCCTTGGCGTCCCTCGCGGTCAAGAAATTGCCCGGCATCGCGCTCGCTCACCCGGTCGATCGTGGCCGCGAGACTGCGCGCGGCATCATCCACACTCAAGGGCGCCTGCGGTCCGCCCATCTCCGTGCGCACCCAGCCGGGCGTGACGGCCACAACGGTGATGCCGCGCGGACGCAATTCCGCGGCCATGGCCCGGGTAAGCATGTTCAGCGCGGCTTTCGAGGCGCTGTAACAATAATGACGCGAGTCTTCCTTCGCGGAAACTGAACCGGCCAGCGAGCTAACATTGATGACCCGCGGACGGACCGCCCGCCCAAGCAGGGGCAAGAAAGCTCTCGTGACCCGCGCCACGCCGACCACATTCACCGCGAAAGCTTCCTCGAAACAATCCAGCGGCAATTGCTCCAAAGGCTCGCTGCCCTCCTCGGGGAAAACGCCCGCGTTGTTCACCAGCACATCGATGGCCTTGCCTTTCATGGCCGCCTCCTCTGCCGCAGCCTGCACACTTTCGTCCCGACGCACATCCATCGCGAGAATCTCGATAGCTCCGGGTGAGGCGCGATGCACCGCCTCCTGCAAGACATGGGCCCCATCCGGATCGCGGGCTCCCGCCAAAACCGTGCAACCCCGGGCGGCCAATTCCTTGCACAAGGCCAGACCAATCCCGCGGCTGGCTCCGGTAACAAGAACAACGGGCTTTTCCATAGTTCAACCATGACAGATCCATCGCCTCCGGCCAAACGATCCTGCGTTTCTTGACACCCGAAACGCGGGATTTAGCGTATCTCTCTTCATGATGTCAGAAGATGGCTCCGGCCCCACTCGCACGCCGCGGCACGCTTGGAAAAGAAACCAGCTCTTTCAATTCCTCGCCTCGCTGCGTCTGGCCGTCATTTTGCTGGGAGTTTTGATTGTCATCAGCATCGTCGGCACATTGGCCGAGTCGAAATTCGACGCCGACACAGCCCGCACCTGGATCTACGAGGCGCCGTGGTTCCACCTGTGGCTCCTCTTTCTCGCGGCCAACCTGATCTGCAGCGCCTTCATGCGGTGGCCGTGGCGCAAGCACCACACCGGATTTCTCCTGACCCACTTGGGCATCATTGTGGTGATGATCGGTGCCATCGTTGGCCAAGTCTGGGGCATCGAAGGCACCATGACACTGTTCAAAGGCTCGGCGCCGGACAACGCCCTCGTGCTGCAAAAACGCCAGATCACCATCCGCGACACCGATGCGCAGCGTGCGGTGATGATCCGACTCGGTCGTCGTCCGCTTACCGTGAGCGAGGGTGATCCGTTGCCCTTGTGGGGAACGCCCGGCGGATGGCAACTCGATGCCGTGGCCAGCTCCAACCGTTTGCTCGCCACCTTCCAGCCGAATGTCGCCCCGACCGGCGGCACAGCCGTGAGAGTGCGCCTGCACACCAAAACCATGCAGCAAACCGTGGACCAGTGGCTCCTCGCCGGCGACCGCGACCACTCGCGCATCGACCTCGGGCTGATGACCGTGGATCTTGCCGAGGGCAATGCCGCCGTCCCATCCGGTGGCGCAC
>JBILDG010000165.1:0-4689 GCA_044352715.1 Chthoniobacterales bacterium
TTTTGGTTCGGGGGACTTCTTGGGGTCGTTCATGGCTGAGGAAACTTCGGATATAAGGGCCGTGGGTAGCGCACCGCTGAATCGGCCGGACAGAGAGGATTGTTCGGTCGCGGTCAGGGTGTCAAATCATTCTCCGCTGGAGCAAACTTTTTTGCCATGTTTTGATTTATTGCTTGCTTCGGAAGGGAGACTGGGAAATTCTTTCCGACCATTTTCATTTTATGGCCAAGACTTCATGGAAAGAGCGCGAAAAGCGCAAAAAGGCAACTGTCGAGAAATATGCCGCACTACGAGCCGAGCTTAAAGCGAAGGGCGACTACCTTGCGTTGTCGCAATTGCCGCGCAATGCCAGTCCCGTCCGCCTCTCGAACCGTTGTCGCATTTCGGGCCGCAAACGTGCCTTCATCCGCGAGTTCCAGATCTCCCGTCTGACTTTCCGCGAGCTCGCTTGCGCCGGCCTCATCCCGGGGGTAACCAAGGCAAGCTGGTAGTCAAGGGTAGCGCGCGGCGCCGCCCCGGTGCCGCCGACGAAGTTTGTTGGACGCCGGAGCCTAGCGGTTCCGGCGTTCTTTTTTCTTGATGAGGCCTCGCCGTCATCTCCCATGAATTCTTTTTTTCCCATTGCCAGCGCCTCCGCTCTGGCTGTCTATGCCACCCCGATGAATGGCGACGGGATTTTTTGGCAGTTGCTAGCGGTGATGTTGCTCGTGATGCTCAACGGCTTCTTTGTCGCATGCGAGTTTTCCATGGTCAAAGTGCGAGCTGCCCATTTCGAAGAGGGCGAGATGGCCGGTCGCAAGCGGGCGCGCATGGCACGGGAGATTCTCGGCAATATGGAAGCCTACCTCTCGGCGGCGCAACTCGGTATCACGCTCACGAGTCTTGGATTGGGCTGGGCGGGTGGTCCGTTTGTAGCGCGTTTGCTGGCGCCGGGCTTTCGCGCCCTCGGGCTGCAAAATACCGAATTGATCGGAGGCTTGTCATTTCTCGTTGCGTTTTTGCTGATCAGCTTCCTCCACATCGTGGTGGGTGAGCAGGCGCCGAAAGTTCTGGCCTTGCGGCGAGCGCGACAGATTCTCCTGCTCTGCGCTTGGCCGATCCATGTTTTTTACACGGTTTTCCGCCCGTTCATCCGCTTGATCAATCTTTCCTCCGATTGGGTCCTGCGCCGCATTCTGCGGGTTGATAAGGAGCCGGGCATCGAGAGTATCCAAGCGGCCGAGGAATTGCGGGCCATGCTGGAAACCAGCGCGGAAGGCGAGGGCGCGTCCGTCAGCGCGCTCGGGCGCGAGATCCTCATCAACGCCCTGGACATGCGCAAACGCGTCGTGTGCGACATCATGACCCCGCGCGGCGATGTCGTGTTCCTCGACCTCGAGGATACTTTCGATGAAAACGTCCGCGCCGCTTTGCAGTCGCGCCATACCCGTTTCCCGCTCTGTCGCGGTCACTTGGATGACACCATCGGCCTGATCCACATCAAAGACCTGCTCGCTCTCGTGCAGGCGGACAAAACCGATCTGCTTTCCATCAAGCGCGATTTGGTGCATGTGCCGGAGATGATGCCGCTGGAGCGCTTGCTCAAATTTTTCCTCAACAAGCATGCCCACCTCGCCGTCGTCGTCGATGAATACGGCGGGGCAGTCGGCGTGGTCACACTCGACAACGTGCTGGCCGAATTGGTCGGCGAGATTCAAGACGAGTTCGACCAAGAAGAGGATGAATACCGCAAGGTCGGCGAAGGAGAGTTCGTCCTCGAGGGTGGCTTGGCCCTGCACGATTTGGAGGATTTGCTCGGCCTCAAAATCGAGAGCGCGGAGGTAAGCACTATCGGCGGCTATTTGACGCATCGTCTCGGCCATCTCCCGCGCAAAGGCGAGCACGTCGCCTTGGACGGGTATGATTTCACGGTGAGCCAGACCGATGGGCGTCGCGTGGTCAGCGTCCATGCCAAGCGCCGTCCGGATGCTGAGGTTGATACCCCGCTTTGATTCCCGGTAAATCCCCTTGCGGGAGCTGCGTTCCCGCGGTCTATTACGAAAGAACTATGCATGCTCCGCGGCAAAATTCATCCCAAGCGGCAACACCTTTGGAATCGCCGCATCTGCGGGATCACGATTACGCCCTGACCGAGGCGCGCTGGATGCTCGATCTGATCAAAACGCCCACGGATAAAGTTCCGCTGGAGATGCGTCAAAAAATCGCCGAGCAGACGGTCGACAACTTTGCCCATCACATCAACGCCGGGTTCCTTGAGCACCGCAAGTCAGCCACCTTGGGCGGAGAGTTCGCCATCACCGAATGGGAAGGTCAGGGATCGCTCATCCGCGATGCGCTCGGCCGGGAGTTCATCGACATGCTCGGTGGCTTCGGTCTCTACAGCTACGGGCTCCGGCACCCGAAAATCATCGAAGCCGTCAGGGCCCAGCTTGAACGTTCCCCCCAATACTCGCAGGAAATGCTCGACCCGCTTCGCGCGCAGCTCGGCCGGGTTATGGCCCACCTGACCCCCGGCGAAATCCAAAAAGGCTTCTTCGCCAACAGCGGCACCGAGGCCATCGAAGGGGCGCTCAAGCTTGCGAAGTTCTACACCGGCAAAAAGGGAATCATCTCGATGCAGAAAGGATTCCACGGCAAAACACTCGGCTCGCTTTCCGTCACCGGCAAAGGTGTTTTCCGCGAGCCGATTTTGCCATTGCTGGAGGGTGTTCGCTTTGTTCCTTTCGGCTGCGCTTGTGCGGTCGAGAAAGAACTCGAAGCCGCCCAGAGTGTCGGCGACGGCATGGCGGCGGTCATTGTCGAGCCGGTGCAAGGCGAGGCCGGCGGTATTGTTCCACCCGCCGACTTTCTGCCGCGCCTCCGCGAAATCTGCGATTACTACAAAGTGCTTCTCATTGTGGACGAAGTGCAGACCGGATTCGGTCGCACGGGCAAAGTCTTCGGCGTCGATCACTCCGGCATTGCGCCGGACATCATGTGCTTCGGCAAAGCTCTGGGCGGCGGTGTGGTCGCCTGCAGTGCGTTTTTTGCCTCGGCCAAAATATGGAGCGTGATGGAGCCCAATCCTTTCATGCACACCACGACGACCGGCGGCAACCCCATTGCATGCGCGGCGGCCTTGGCTGGGATCGAAGTGATGTTGGAGGAAGACACGCCACGCCAAGCTGCCGAAAAAGGTGACTACATGATGAAGAAACTCGGCGAGCTCAAGGCTCGCTACCCCGACGTGCTCAAAGACGTCACCGGCCAGGGTCTCCTCATCGGGATGCGTTTCCCCTCCTCCACGGTCGGCTACAAAGTCGCTTCGGGCCTTTTCCAACGTCGCGTCCTGACGGCCGGCACGCTCATCAGCGCCGAGAGCATCCGCATCGAGCCCGCGCTCAATGTCCCGTGGGAACTCATCGACGAGACGCTCAACCGCCTCGACGACACACTCAAGAGCGTGAAACTCGAGCCAGGTGACGTGCCGCCGGCACCCGCCGTCCACAGCTTTTCGCGCCCCGAGTGTTACGGTCCGTGCGGATGGGGCACGAAGTGCTTCGCCAAATAGCGAACCAACGGGGCATTGACGTCCCTGCCGCCGATCGACGATAAAAGCCAGCTTATGAGCGAAGGTATCTTGTCGGGAAAAGTCGGCGTGGTTTTTGGCGTCGCCAATAAACGGAGCATTGCGTGGGCCATCGCCCGGGCCTGGAAGGAAGCGGGTGCCAAGCTCATCTTCAACTACCAAGGCGAGCGGCTTAAAGAAAATGTCGAGGAACTCGTGAGCGAATTCGGCGCGGACACCGCTCTCTATCCCTGCGACGTTTCCAAGGACGATGAAATCGCCGCCTTTTTCGACAAAGTGCGCGGCCACACCGATCGCCTCGATTTGCTGCTTCATTCCGTCGCCTTTGCGCCGAAGGAGGCGCTCGAGGGCGATTTCGTTTCCACTTCCCGCCCGGCCTTCTCGACCGCGCTGGATATCAGCGCCTACTCGCTCGTCGCGCTCTCCCGCGCGGCCGCCCCGATGATGACCAACGGCGGCAGTATTGTGGCCATGAGTTACCTCGGCAGCGTGAAAGTCGTGCCGCATTACAATGTGATGGGAGTGGCCAAAGCCGCCCTCGAATCCTCTACCCGCTATCTCGCCTACGATCTCGGGGCCAAAAAAATCCGTGTCAACTGCATCAGTGCCGGCCCCGTGCAAACGCTGGCCGCCCGCGGTATTGCCGGCTTTTCCTCGATGCTCAAAGTTTACGAGGAGCACGCCCCGCTCAAGCGCAGCTGCGAGACGTCGGAACTCGGCGCCACCGGCACCTTCCTCGCCAGCGACGGCGCGGCCTCGATCACCGGCCAAGTCATCTACGTGGACGGCGGTTACGAGATCATGGGAATGTAAGCGCGCATGGACGCGCCCATTCTCGACGAGCTGCGGCGGGTCGCCGGCATTGACGCCGTGCGCACCGACCAAGCGGCGCGCGAGGCGGCCGCGGGCGACAAGTGGTTTGCCCGCACGGTGCCCGAAGCCGTTGTATTTGCTCGTTCCGCCGAGGCTGTTTCCGCCGTGATGAAGATCGCGTCGCGGGAAAAAATTCCCGTGACCACCCGCGGGTCGGGCCACGGCTATGTGGGCGGATGTGTGCCCGTGCGCGGCGGTATTGCGCTGGCCATGGAGCGCATGAACCGCATCAAAGAGATCAACTCGGC
>JBILDG010000167.1:0-4684 GCA_044352715.1 Chthoniobacterales bacterium
CTAATGGAGGGCGGCGTTATCAACCCTTTGAAAAAAACGTTCGGCCGTCCCCGCCCCAATAGCGTTCTGGTTGAAGCACGCACCGTCGATTTGGCGCCGGCCTCCCCCCGCCTTCTGGCGATCGCCGCACCGGTTCAATCCAAACCGGGCGAAGTGATCTCTCCACCTGCCCGTGGCAAGTCGTTCCCTTCCGGCCACACCTCCAACATGTTCTGCTTCGCCACAGTCTTAACCGTGTTTTATCGCTGGCGGGGAGCCTTGTTTTTTATTCCGGCCACCGTCGTCGGTCTCTCCCGTATCGCCACCGGGTCACATTGGCCCTCGGATGTCCTTTTCAGTGCCCTGCTGTCCGTCGCGTTGACACTTGGCTTGCTGGCAATTTACCGATGGCTTTGGCAAAAATTCGGACCACGTCTTTTGCCCGCCGTCGCCTCCCGACACCCGCAACTTTTTCCCGCCGCATGAAGCCCGGTTTTTCCATTCTGATTCTCCTCGCCGCGTTGACCGTTCTACGGTGGATGTGGAACATCCCCCGGGAACTATCCCCCGACGAGGCTTACCTCGCGCTTTGTGGCTTCTCACCGGCTATCGCTTATTTCGACGGCCCACCCGGAACCGCCATCAGTGTCGCGCTAGGCATTCGCCTTGCCGGGGCCAACGGTCTGGGAGCCAGCTTGCTTTGGCCGCTATTCGCCTTTGCTGCCTCGCTGGCTCTTTACCAGTTGACGGCGTTGATAAACGGTCACCGCGCGGCACTTGCTATTACAGCTCTTCTGAATCTCGTACCCGCGTTTAATCAAGCCGCGGTCACGCCCTCTTGCTTCATGCCGCTGGCCATGTTCGGTTTGGGATTCATGGCCTGCACATGGCGGGCCGTCGAAACCAAGCTCACCGTATGGTGGATTGCCGCAGGTCTATGCGCTGCCTGCGGCTTACTTTTTAGCTATTTGGCCTGGTTCTTCCTTCCGGCTATCGGCGTGGCTTTGCTCGCCTCCCACCGCTGGCGACATCTGCTGATTGGCAAAGGTTTTTGGATAGCCCTGCTTCCTCCCTTGGCTGTGCTTGCCCTGCTGCTCTGGTGGAATGCACAAAACGGTTGGATTCACTTTATCGGTGGAACATGGCAAACGGCACTCACTCTCGAATGGCTCCGTTTTCCTTCCGGAATTGTGCATGCCTCGATTGCACTTTCGCCCCTTGTTTTCCTTGCCATCGAAGCCGGTTTGGTTGTCGCTCTCATAGAGAGCCATCGAACACCCCGGGCAAAGTTTCTCACGATACCAGCAATGACGACCCTGCTCATTGCTGGCTACCAACTGCTGCAAGGCGAATCAGCCTATGCCTCGGGCATGCTTGCAGCATGCCTGAGCCTCCCCTTGCTGGCTTGGTTTCCCGCAAATTTGACCGGCATCACCAGACGGACGGCTCTGACCATCGTTTTTGCCAGTGCGGCTCTCTGGACCGGCACAATCTTCGCTTTGCATAATGCACCGCAACCGCTCGTCAGCGCCCCGGTAGGTCGCGCATTGGAAAAACTTCGGGCCGCGCAACCGGCCGAGCCCCCGCTTTTTCTCATCGCCCAGAATGCACCCTTGGCCTCGGCGTTGGCCCTGCAGCTTGCCGATATCTCGAATGTTCCCCCCGGACATCCTCCCGTGTATGTGGTGGAATCTCCATACGCTGACAGCCAGTTTGCACTCTGGCCCCGTTACGATCAGTTCGTTGAAACTGCACAGACAAACGGCGAAACCGCCGACGATCCATTTACGGAGCAAAAAGGGGCGAATCTTTTCCTCGGTCGCACCGCCCTTTACATCACCACGCAAAATCCCAACGAACTCCCGCAAGCCCTCACCGCCGCATTTGCTTCCCACCGTCACCTTGCAGAAATAACCACCCCTTCCGGAATGACTCTTCACGTGTACCTCTGCTCGGACTACGAAACCCTGCCATTGTAAGCGTGACGAGCTGGTTGGGCCTCGCTACTCTTTCACACTCATGTCCAAGCCCAAAGTTCTTGTTTCTGATCCGATTTCCCAACGTGGAGTTGACGCTCTGGCCGAGGGAGACCTACTGGAAGTTTCCTTCAAACCAGGCCTTCCGCACGACGAGCTTCTCAAAATCATCCCCGAATACTCTGCATTGGTTGTTCGCAGTCAGACCAAAGTCGGAGCAGACGTCATTGCAGCTGCCACCAAACTCAAAGCCATCGGACGCGCCGGTGTGGGCGTGGACAATGTCGATGTCGACGCGGCAACACAACGCGGCATCGTCGTCATGAACACCCCGGGGGGAAACACCGTTTCTACAGCCGAGCACGCATTTTCTCTCCTTGTTTCAATGTCCCGTAAAATTCCCCAAGCCGATGCCAGTGTGAAATCCGGCAAATGGGATCGCAAAAGCTTTGAGGGCACGGAACTCAACGGCAAAACTCTCGCCGTCCTAGGCATGGGCCGCATCGGCACGGAAGTTGCCAAACGCGCCCTCGCCTTCGGCATGCGCGTCCTCGCCTATGATCCTTATCTCTCCGAGGCACGGGCCCGCAGCCTGCAAGTCGAGCTTGTCGAGAATCTTGATGATGCCATTCCCGAAGCCGACTTTTTCACCATGCACATGCCGCTGACGGACGAAACACGTCACATGCTCAATGCCGAGCGTTTGGGCCGCATGAAAAAAGGTGCGCGCATCGTCAACTGTGCCCGCGGCGGGTTGGTAGACGAAGCCGCCCTCGCCGAGAATCTTGCCTCGGGGCACTTGGCCGGAGCAGCCCTCGACGTTTTCGAAACCGAGCCCCCACCGGCTGAGTCCCCACTTCGCAAACTGCCCAACATCGTTTTCACCCCGCACCTCGGCGCCTCCACCGCCGAGGCACAGGAAAGTGTGGGCATCGAAATCGCCCATACCATCCGCGCGGCATTGCTTGAAGGTACGATCAACAACGCCGTCAATGCCCCGAGCGTGGATGCCAAAACCCTTGCCGCGCTTGGCCCCTACCTTCGTCTCGGCGAAAGCCTCGGACGCTTCGTCTCCCAGATCGCGCCGAAACGCTGTGGAACCCTCCGCATTGTTTACAGCGGCAAAGCCAAAGATCTCGAAACCTCCCCCGTCACCCGCTCGATTCTCAAAGGCTTCCTCGCTCACATCAGCGGTGAAGAAGTCAACGAAATCAACGCCCCGAGTCTGGCGCAAAACTTGGGCCTCCAAGTCGTCGAGTCACGTGTAAGTGACAGCGGCGATTTTACGGACCTCATTGAGGTTTCGGCGGAAGACTCCTCCGGCGCGGCCTCTGCCGCCGGCACGTTCTTCGGACACAAACCCCGCGTCGTCATCGTCAACGGTCGCCACGTCGAGGCTCAGCCATCGGGCATCCTGCTCTTGCTGGAGAACAAGGATCGTCCCGGCATGGTCGGCCACATCGGGGGACTGCTGGGCAAACACAAAGTCAACATCGCCAGCATGTCTCTCGGTCGCGATCGCGCCGGCGGCACCGCCCTCAATATCCTCAATCTCGACAGCGCCCCCGGCGACGAGGTCATGGCCGAACTCCACGGCGATCCGGATATCGTGAGCGCACGCGTGCTGAAGTTGTAAAATCCGACCAGCCTCCGGCAACGGTTGACGGCCGTTCATGGCCGCAACTTTGACGCCCGACAGCAATGTTCCCCGGTTACGCCGTTGCCACAACCATCATGTAGCCAGGCGGCGCATCGGCGCGATGCAGTCGGACAACCCGCCCACCGACATCCGCGCTACCTTGCGCCGCGCTCATGAACGTCGGGTCCACCCGTGTTACGGCCAACCCCTTGGCCAAGCCAAGTCCGAAGCATTTCATGGCAGCCTCGCGTGCCGACCAGAGCACAAAAAAAGCCTCCTTGCGGAGGCCTGCATCCAAGGCGTTCCACGCCCTGCTTTCGTCTGGGTGAAAATAACGGAGAACCAAAGAAGTCATCTCCCGAACTTCCCGCATCAACTCCAAGTCAATTCCGACATTCCCACGTCTCACGGCCAGAGCGACATAATCGCCAGCGTGCGAGATATTGAAGTCCCACCCGTTTGATTCGGCCAATCTGGGCTTGCGCCCGTCTTGATCGACGAACGAAAGATGCTGGGTAGGTTGCCCTACGCTCTTCGATAAAACCCTCCTGCGCAATCCACGCGAGACAATGAACCGCTGCCGCAGATGCGGGTTTTGAATTTTATCAGCATCCAGAGCCTCTGAAGGCGCGAGCATCGAACCCCACCCCTCATAAGAAGCGACGTGCTCGACATGCAACTCAACCCCTTCGCCGATCATAAAACCAGCAGCGACTTGTGGATTTTCACCACAGCTTTATGAATGAAGTGGTCTGATCCGTTCGAAATCATCGGACGATGCGCATCGGAGGGAAAAAAGAAGGCAAATAGCCCCTCGATCATCGGCAAGGCAACATTCGCAGGCGCGGCCGCGTAAAACTGAACGTCCTTCTCGCCATCGTAATCACCGACCGCTGCCAACCTTGATGAGGGCGCCCAATCAATCACCTCCCCGCCGCTGATAATGTATTGAAGGTCGACATACTCGCGGTGCGCCTCCCATCGGGCAGCCTCACGCCCCAAGGTTTCCCTCCTCAATATCGTTGCAAAAAGTTTGTCTCGCGCAAATTCATGACGGGTGTCCGGCGGGAGATCCCGGCAAGCCTGCAAC
>JBILDG010000166.1:0-4684 GCA_044352715.1 Chthoniobacterales bacterium
GAGTCGGCGGGAAATGTTTCCGGGTTCATTACTACCAAGCCGATGAACGGGAAGTCCATGACGGGAAGGTTTCCGCCGGAGCGATTGACGAGGCATCCGGCGGCGGCGACAACGCCCCCGAGGCGTTTTACGATTTCCACGGTTTCCATCAGGCGGCCACCGCGGGTGACGACGTCTTCAATGACGATGAAACGTTCACCCGGATTGATCGAGAAACCGCGACGCATGACCAAGGCGCCTTGGTCGTCTTTCTCCACAAAAATGTGCGGTTTGCCCAACCGGCGGGCAACTTCTTGACCCACAATGATTCCGCCGAGTGCGGGGGAGATGACGGTGCTGCATTCGATTTCGCGGAGTCTTTCTGCCAAGGCGCCGCAGATTTTTTCCGCCACGGCGGTATCGCGCAACAAAAGGGCGCACTGGAAAAATTCGCGGCTATGCAGACCGGAGCGGAGGATGAAATGACCGTGAAGGAGGGCCTTAGTTTGGCGGAACAGGTTGAGAATGTCGGTTTGACTGAGGCTCATGTGGTGGTAGGTGCGTTAACGAATGAAAGATTGCCATCGTGGCGCCGGAGAAACTCATCGGCAAGATTGTGGTAAGCGCGAGCCCCCGGGCCCGCGGGATCATGCTCCAGAATGGTGCGTCCGAAGCTGGGGGCTTCGCTTAGGCGGACACTGCGGGGAATGACGGTGTCGTAGAGGACTTCCTGGAAATGGCTGCGCACGTCCGCCACGACCGCGCTGGCAAGGTTTGTTCTCGCATCGAACATTGTCATAACGAGGCCGGAGAGGGTGAGCGAGGGGTTGGCGCCGGATTCGCGGATCTGGCCCATGACGAACATGAGTTTACCCAGTCCCTCAAGCGCATAGTATTCGCATTGGACGGGAACGAGCAGTTGATCGGCAGCGACAAGGGCATTCGTCATGAGAATGCCGAGGGATGGGGGGCAGTCGAGGACGCAAAAGTCAAAGGCAGCATTGTCGCGCAGGGGTTGGAGTACGCGGCGGATCTGGCTGAGGTGGTTCTCCATGCGGGCGACTTCGATTTCCAGTCCGGCAAGGTCAAGGTTGGCCCCGATGATGGAGAGATTATCCATGCGGGTCGAAGTGAGGCAGGTGAGGATGTCTGCACTGCCGGTGAGTGGTCCGTAAAGGGTGGGCGGATTTTCCTGTTCTGCCCCGAGAGCGCTGGTGGCGTTGCCTTGGGGATCAAGGTCGATGAGCAGCACGCGTTTTCCCTTGGTGGCGAGAGCGGCAGCGAGGTTAACGGAGGTGGTGGTTTTGCCGACTCCGCCTTTCTGGTTGGCAACCGCGAGGATTTTCATGGGCGTTAAGAATGGCGAAGCGGCGGGACTGGGTCAATTTTTGCCGTAATAGGCGACAAGTCCGTCCACGACTCCGCGCACATATTCGCGGTAGATGCTTTCGCGAGGGGTGCCGTTGATGTTGCGTCTCCCTTTGTAATCCCCGAGCTGGATGCGGTCGTGAACCTCGCGGTTGTTCATGACGTAGGGCTCGAGATAAATCACCGGACATTCGAAAAGGCGATTGGCAAGGAGGTTGCGGGCCCAGATGAAAGGAGAGTTTCCGACGTTGATGGCCGTATCGGAACTGTAAGTGTAGGGAGGCAGGCCGGTAGCGCGGGCCATGGATTGGGCTACCGCGCGGGAGACGGAGAGTTCTTCCTCATAAGACCGATTGAGCAGTTTGTTCATGAGGTCGTAGCGCTGGTCTTCGTAGGAAAGTTCGAGCGCGGAGTAGCATCCGCTGACCAGCAAATGAAGATGATTTGCCTCGACGAGGGTGGGACGGGTGGGGTTTCCCCAACTTTCGGCATTGAAATGGAGAGCCAAGACCAAGTCGGGCTTGAGGTGCTGATTGACGAGGCGGGCCCGTGCGCGGATTTCACCGGTTCGATAAAAAAGGCGCTCGGATTCCGATTTGAGGCTGGCGGAATTGATGGAGCGTCCCTGATCTCTCAAGGAAGCTGCGGCGTGGGCTCGGAGTTTATCGGGACGGAGTTTGGTGGTCGGCCGACTGCTGTCGCGGATGAGGCTGACTTTGGCCCCGTGGTGTTCCAGTTCTTTTTTGAGGAGGCGGGCGACGTAGAGGGTCATGTCGCCCTCTGTGACGGGTTTGCTGTCACCAATTTGGAACCAGCGTTCCTCCATGCGAGCCCACTCGCCGCCGAGGTGACCGGGGTCGAGGGCGATGCGGAGTCCTCGCAGGCTGCGATTGGTATTCCAATAACGCGGAACGGGTCTGGTGCTGGCGGGGTTGGGGGCGAAGTCCAAGCGGAAGGGCGGTTGGCCTTTTGAGGTAGCGACTGACGCATGGTTTTCGGCAATGGAGAAGTATTTCTGCCAAGCACCGCGCGGTGCGTAGACTTGAGTGAGTAAGCGGGTGAATTCGTCCTTGGAGATGGTGTGTTGGAATTTCTCGAGCGATGACCAATCAGGTTTGGCAGCGAGCGGCGTGAATTTCTGTGCGCTGGCGCTAGCGGCAAGGATCAGAAGGGCGAAGGCGGTGCGGACGAATTGCATGGCGGTGGAAGCGGGAAATCTCTATCCCTTCGGCTTTTAAATCAATGATCCGGATACTTTTTTTGGGCGATGTGGTGGGAGAACCCGGGCGTAAGGCTTTGGCCAAGCGACTCAAAAGCATGCAAGAGGAGATGGCTGTGGATTTTACCATCGTCAACGGCGAGAATGCGGCTGGCGGCCGGGGTATAAGCGGCAAGCAGTGCATTGAGATTCTCAAGGCTGGCGCCACGGTGATCACGACGGGGGATCATGTATGGGATCAAAAAGACTTGCCGGCGTATATCGAGACCGAGCCGAGATTGCTGAGGCCTTGCAATTATCCTGCGGGGACGCCGGGCTCTGGTGTGGTGGTCTTGGATACGGCTAAAGGTCCGGTGGGTGTGCTCAATGTGCGCGGGTTGACTTTTCTTAACCCGCCGCTAGACGACCCTTTTCGTCGTGCGGCGGATGAGGTCGAAACGCTCAGGGCCAAGACGCGGGTGGTTTTTGTTGATTTCCACGCAGAGACGACGAGTGAGAAAATTGCCATGGGGCGCTACTTGGATGGGCGGGTATCGGCTGTGGTGGGTACGCATACGCATGTTCAGACCGCGGATGAACAGATTTTCCCGGGAGGGACGGCTTTTCTTTGCGATGCAGGGATGTGCGGCGCCGTCGATTCGATCCTCGGCCGGACCAAGGAATCGATATTGCGCCGCTTCCTGACAGGTATGCCCACGACACTCCCGGTGGCGAACGGTTTGGTTCATTTGTGCGGTGCCGTGGTTGAAATTGATGAGAAATCTGGACGCGCGACCGCCATCAAACGGGTTAGCGAGCCGGTTGATCCTTGAGGAGTGTCCGACGAATTTGTGAAAAACTTTTTTGACACAGAAGGCTTTCGCTGGCATGAAAGCCGGACGCTGCGAACAAGTCGGGCAGTCTGTGGGCCGTAGATTTGATTTCTTTTTCAGATAAACGGCCTCGGACTGTATCGTCTTTTTTGACGCCGCGACCAATCAAACCTAAAACCAAAACAAAAATTTGCGGAGATTGCCCATGTAGCTCAGTTGGTAGAGCACGTCCTTGGTAAGGACGAGGTCACCGGTTCAATCCCGGTCATGGGCTCCAGCCGCGCGCGGCGCATATTCGCAACAATCAACCAACAAACAAATCACTATGGCTAAGGATACGTTCAAACGCGACAAACCCCACGTGAACATCGGCACGATCGGTCACGTGGACCACGGCAAAACCACCCTCACCGCCGCGATCACCACGGTGCTCTCGAAATCCGGAAAAGCACAGGCCCGCGGCTACGCGGACATCGATGCAGCTCCGGAAGAAAAAGAGCGTGGTATCACGATCAACACGGCGCACGTGGAATACGAGAGCGACAAACGCCACTATGCGCACGTCGATTGCCCCGGCCATGCTGACTACATCAAAAACATGATCACTGGCGCGGCCCAGATGGATGGCGCCATCCTCGTGGTAAGCGCGGCAGATGGTCCGATGCCGCAAACACGCGAACACATTCTCCTCGCACGCCAAGTGGGTGTGCCATCAATTGTTGTTTTCATGAACAAGTGCGACATGGTTGACGATCCGGAGTTGCTCGACTTGGTCGAGATGGAAATCCGTGATCTGCTCAGCAAATACGAGTTCCCTGGCGACGAAATTCCCATTGTCAAAGGCTCCGCTCTCAAGGCGCTCGAAGGCGATGCCGAGATGGAAAAGCAGATTCTTGCTCTTATCGATGCCGTTGACAGCTACATTCCTGAGCCGCAGCGTCCGCTGGACCAGCCGTTCCTCATGCCCATCGAGGACGTGTTCAACATTGAGGGTCGCGGCACCGTTTGCACCGGTCGTGTTGAGCGCGGCAAGCTGAAAAAGATGGAAGAAGTTGAGATCGTCGGTATTCGCCCGACTGTCAAAACAACGGTTACTGACATCGAAATGTTCCGCAAACTTCTCGACGATGCTATGGCTGGCGACAACATTGGCGCTTTGCTTCGTGGCATCAAGAAAGAGGACATTGAGCGCGGTCAGGTGTTGGCCAAACCAGGCTCGATCACACCACACAAAAAGTTCAAAGCAGAGGTCTACATCCTCAGCAAGGACGAGGGTGGCCGTCATACCCCCTTCTTCTCGAACTAC
>JBILDG010000019.1:0-15055 GCA_044352715.1 Chthoniobacterales bacterium
TTTGGTCCGTTCGGGGCCGTATTCTCCAATGAGTAAACTGAAATTTGCACCGGAAATCCCTATCGGCATTGTGTCTGTCGTGGCGTTGCCGGGGTATTGTCGCATGGACAAATCGGGAGGGATACAGAGTTAATGGCCAAGATTCTTGTCGCCATGTCCGGCGGGGTGGACAGCTCGGTGGCCGCGCTTCTTTTGCGGGAGCAGGGGCACGAAATCGAGGGTGCCTATATGAAGAACTGGATGGCCGAGTGGGATCCGCTCGGTCAGTGTCCGTGGGAGCAAGATGTGGCCGACGCACGGGCCGTGGCGGAAAAACTCGGCATTCCCTTCCGCGTGGTCAACCTCATCGAGGATTACCGCGAGCGCGTCGTGGATTACTTGCTCAAAGGCTACGCCGAGGGCGTCACGCCGAATCCGGACGTTTACTGCAACAGGGAGATCAAGTTCGGCGTTTTTCTAGATTTGGCGCGGCGCGAGGGTTTCGACGGCATCGGGACGGGACACTACGTGCGGATGGCTGCAGGTCCGGACGGGTCGCGCTGCGTTTACGAGGGGCGCGACCCCGGCAAAGACCAATCGTATTTTCTTGCCATGCTGCGCCCCGAGCAGACCGCGCATGCGTGGTTTCCGGTGGGCGAGTTGCTCAAGAGCGAAGTGCGCGCCCAAGCGACGGCGTCCGGGCTTGCCACGGCGGCAAAAAAGGACAGTCAGGGCATCTGCTTCATCGGCAAAGTGCGCATGGCGGATTTTTTGCACGAGTATCTGCCGGACAAACCCGGGTCGATCGTCGATCTGACCGGTCGCGTCCTCGGAGAGCATCGTGGATTGCATTATTACACGCTTGGTCAGCGTCGGGGTATCCGCGTGGCTTCACCGGAGCCGAATACAGCCTATGTGGTCGTGGCCAAACGCACCGAAAGCAACGAACTGGTCATCGGCTACGATCGGCCGGAGACCGAGGGTTTGTATGCCGGGAGGGCGGTGTTGACTAACCTGAGCGCCGCGGGGCCGGCTTTGCCTGACGAGGCGATCATCGAGGCGCGTCCGCGTTACCGGGCACCTCGCGTCAAGGCGCGGTTTGCGCGTCGAGAGGATGGTTCGGCCGAAATTGAATTTGCCGAACCGCAGCGCGCGCTTGCGCCAGGCCAGATCTGCGCGCTTTACGATGAAGCGCGGCTTTTGGGCGGAGGGGTGTTTGCCGAGATTCTTTGAGGTTGCGCCAGCCTCATTTGTGATACTTCTTAAGGTTCCTCAAAACCATGTCCGACAAAGTCATCATCTTCGATACGACCCTGCGCGATGGCGAGCAGTGCCCTGGGGCGTCCATGAACCTTCGCGAAAAGTTGGAAGTGGCCCGGCAGCTTGCGCGGCTCAATGTCGATGTGATCGAAGCCGGTTTTCCCGTCATCAGCGAGGGTGACTTTGAAGCCGTGCAGCGCATCGCCACGGAAATCAAAGGGCCAGTCATTGCCGGACTTTGCCGTTGTGTGAACAAAGACATCGAGGCGGCGGCGGCGGCGCTCAAGCCGGCGGGTGACCGCGGGCGCATCCATGTGTTTCTCGCCACGTCGAAGATTCATCGCGAGCACAAGCTCAAGAAAGCGCACGAGCAGATTCTCCATCTGGCGTCCGAGGGGGTGAAGCTGGCCAAGTCTTTCACGAAAGACGTGGAGTTTTCGCCCGAGGATGCGTCGCGCACCGAGCCGGAGTTTCTCGCGCAGGTGGTCGAGACAGCCATTGCTGCAGGGGCAACGACGGTCAACATCCCTGACACCGTGGGCTTTGCCGTGCCTGAGCAATTCGGCGCTTTGATCAAATATCTCAAAGACAACGTGCGCAACATCGATGACGCCATCATCAGCGTGCATTGCCACAATGATTTGGGCTTGGCCGTGGCCAATTCATTGGCCGCGGTGCAGAACGGCGCACGTCAGGTCGAGGGCACCATCAACGGCATCGGCGAACGCGCCGGCAACACGGCGTTGGAAGAAGTTATCATGGCGCTCAAGACACGCTCCGATGTCTATGGCGGCGTCCGGATGGACGTTGAAACGCGGGAAATTTTGAAAACCTCCCGCATCGTCAGCCGCATGAGCGGGCTGCACGTGCAGCGCAGCAAGGCGATCGTCGGCGAGAACGCCTTCGCGCACAGCTCGGGCATCCATCAAGACGGCATCCTCAAGAAGCGCGAGACTTATGAGATCATGGATCCGGTCGAAGTCGGCTGGGGTGGCACCGAATTGCCGCTGACTAAGCACAGCGGTCGCCACGCCATGGCGGCGCGTCTCGAACATCTCGGTTACAAACTGAGCGATGGCGAGATTGATTCCGTCTTCACCCGCTTCAAAGACATCGGCGACAAAAAGAAATTCGTCTATGACGACGATCTTTCCGCCATTGTGGATGACTCCATGATGCCCCAGACTGAGGGGTGGCAGTTGCAGTCGCTCGAAGTCATGGTGGCAACTGGTAAGAAACCTCATGCGCGGGTGGCGTTGGCGCGCGACGGTCAGACCCACGAGGCCAATGCCGACGGCAACGGTGCGGTCGATGCCGCCATGCGGGCGATCGATGCCGTGGCTGGTCGCTCCGGCAACCTTGTCGAATACAACGTGCAGGCCGTCACGCAGGGGCACGATGCCTTGGGTGAGGTAACGCTTAAGGTGGATTTCGGCGACGGACGTCTCATCACCGGCAAAGGCGCCAGCACCGACGTTGTCGAAGCCAGCGCCCGCGCTTACCTCAACGCGATCAATCGCACCTTCATCCGCCGCGAACTCGGCGAGCAGGCCGAGGGGGTGTAGATTTAACGGGAGAAGACGGCGCAGCGGAACGCATCTGCTCCGGGCGCATCCGGGGCGAGATCAGTCAACGGTTTTGCTGTTTCCGCCCGGCAACCCGCCTCTTGCGCCCACAATTCCAAGTCGCCGAAATTCACATCGGCCGTGATGTCCTGGCGTCCGGGCATTTCGTAAACCGCTCCGCCGCTGAATCTTTGCTGCCCGCGATAGGCGCGCAAGGTGCCCGCCGGACGACGATGGTAGATCGAGTCGGCGGCTCCTCCGTAGTCGATGGCCAGCATCGCGCCGCCTTGCCAATTCCGCGCGAGTTCATGCAGCCACGAGTTCACCGCGCTGAATACCTCGACGCGCTGTCCTTTTGTCCATGATTTGGCAAAGACGGATGACGGGGGCAATGGACGCTCGATCCACTCTTCGGTCAGGCGGCCGTCGCGGACGCGAAGGTGCAGTTCCGCCCACGTATCGTGCTCTTTGCGGAAGACGCGGCAGGGAAAAGCATCAAAAAACTCGTTGTGATAGATGAGCGCGTGGCCGTTGCACGCTTGGAGAGCAGAAGTGATGTCGTGGTGCCAATGCGCTCGTCTTCCGCGTAGCTTTGTTTTTTGCAACTCACGTAGCGGGGCGGATGTTTCCACGAGGTGGAGGGTGACCCTACGGCGTTCGAACCAGCCGAAATGATCGAGCACGGCGGCGGCGAGTGATCCGTCACCCGGTCCGCACTCGATGACGTCAAAATTTTTCCATCCGCGGGCCAGGGCTTGTTCGCGCAACCAACCCGCCACCGCCCGCCCCAAGGCCGGCGTCAATTGCGGAGCGGTGGTGAAATCACCACGCGACCCGATGCCGCGGATATTCCGAGCATAATAGCCGTCGTCCGGATGGTGCAGCGCGATGGCCATGAACATGTCGATCGGGATGCGCCCGTCGTTTTCATCGAGAGCAGCTTGCAGGGCTTGGCGGATAGCGGTCATCGCAGGCAAAGTAGCGCGGTGGA
Organism: Chthoniobacterales bacterium; assembly: GCA_044352715.1. Classification (GTDB taxonomy): domain Bacteria; phylum Verrucomicrobiota; class Verrucomicrobiia; order Chthoniobacterales; family JACTMZ01; genus JACTMZ01. The sequence goes on from JBILDG010000019.1 coordinate 3,796, forward strand.
TCCGCGTCAGTTGCCCATTTACGAAATTGAACAGCGTCTCGTCGAGGCGGCGAAGTCCGGCGGCCGGTTGATTCTGCGTGCGCCGACTGGTTCCGGGAAATCCACGCAAGTGCCGCAGATGCTGGCGGACCAGGTTTTTTGCGGCGGCGGACAGATTGTTGTGCTGCAACCGCGTCGCATGGCGGCACGCATGTTGGCGTCGCGGGTGGCGGCGGAGCGCGGCGAGGCTTTGGGAGAATCGGTCGGCTACCAAGTGCGCATGGAGGGCAAAAGCTCGGCCCGCACGCGCATTCTTTATGTCACTGAAGGGATTTTGCTGCGCCGCATGATCGGCGATCCCGAGTTGCGCGGGGTGTCGGTCGTGGTCTTCGACGAGTTTCATGAGCGTCATCTTTACGGCGACATCACGCTGGCACGGGCGCTGGATTTGCAGGAGACCGCGCGTCCGGATCTCAAAATTGTTGTCATGTCCGCAACGTTGGAGGTCGGTGAGTTGGAAAAATACCTCGCGCCTTGCGAAGTGCTGGAGTCGGCCGGTCGCACCTTTCCCGTCGAAATCCACCACGCCGAGCGTTCGGCGGAGCAGCGTTCGCCGTGGGAGGTGGCTGCCGAGGCATTGGCCGCACACGCGCCGGCGATGGACTCGGGACACGCTTTGGTTTTCATGCCGGGGGCTTATGAAATCCAACGAACGATTGGCGAAATCCGCGCCACACCGGCGTTGCGCGATTTCGGTGTCTTCGCCTTGCACGGCGAGATGCCGTCGTCGCAGCAGGATGAAGCGGTCGCGCCCGGGGCAGGGCGCAAAATCATCGTGTCGACGAATGTGGCCGAGACTTCGCTCACGATCGAAGGAGTCACGCTGGTTGTGGACAGCGGGTTGGCCCGCGTCGCGCGCTACGACGCACGGCGGGGTATCAATACTCTGCTGATCGAAAAAATCAGCCGAGCCTCGGCCGATCAGCGGGCCGGTCGCGCCGGTCGCACCGCGCCGGGCCGTTGCGTGCGGCTGTGGATGGAGAAAGAGCACGAATTGCGAGCGGCCAGCGAACTTCCCGAAGTGAAGCGGCTGGATCTGGCGGAGGTCATTCTTTCGCTCAAGGCGGCGGGGGTGACCAATTTGGAAAATTTCCGTTGGCTGGAAGCGCCTGAGCCTAGAGCTCTCCAGCGCGCGGTCGAGTTGTTGCATGATCTGGGTGCGCTGGATGCAGAGGAGGCAATCACGCCCTTGGGTCGGCGGATGTTGGCCTTTCCCGTGCATCCGCGTTACGCGCGGCTGCTGCTCGAAGCGGAAAAGCTCGGCTGCGTGAAAGCGGCGTGTTTGCTGGCGGCGCTGACGCAAGGGCGCGGACTGCTGGTGAAAAGTGAGTCCCGCGACATGGACCGGCGCCGTGATGAAATGCTGCGCGATGGCGCGGAGTCCGATGTGACGGTGCAGTTGCGGGCGTTTTCCGTGGCGCGGAAATCAAACTTCGATCCGGGCCGCTGCCGCTCGCTAGGGATTCACGGGCAAACGGCGCGCCAAGCGGCGCAGCTGGCCGAAAAATTTGCCGATATCGCGCATGCCGAAGGTCTGAACGTCTCCGACCAGCCGCCGCCGGAGCACGCGATGGAAAAGTGCATGCTCGCCGCCTTCCCCGACCATTTGGCCAAGCGGATGGATCGCGGCACGCTGCGTTGCGAGTTGGTGCATGGGCGCCGGGGAACTTTGGCGCGGGAAAGTGTCGTCACGACTGATTTGCTGGTGGCGGGTGAGATTGCCGAGATCGGCGGACGCGAAGGCGAAGTGCAGACACTGCTTTCGCTGGCCTCGCCGGTGCAGAAGGAGTGGCTGCAGGAAATGTTTCCGGGCGAATTCACGGATGAAACCGTGACGCTCTTCGATCAGGCGACCCGTGGTGTCATGGCGCGGCGGGTGACGCGTTTTCGCGATCTCGTGTTGCGCTCCGGTGCCGGGGGCGAACCTGATCCGTCGGGCGCCGCCCGGATCTTCGCCGAAAAAGTGGCCGATGGAGATTTGGTCCTGCCTTTGTGGAATGAATCGGTCGAACAATGGATCACGCGGTTGAATTGCCTCGTCGCATGGATGCCGGAGCTCGACCTGCCGCGCATCGATGGCGCCGAACGTCGTTTTCTGCTCGAGCAACTCGCGCAGGGTGTGGCCAATTACCGCGCGCTCAAGGACAAAGACCCATGGCCAGTTTTGCGGGGCTGGTTGTCTTCGGCGCAAGTTGCCGCGCTGGACGCCTATGCGCCGGAGCGGATCAAGCTGCCGGGCGGACGGAGCGCGCGCGTCGTTTACGCAGAAGGCCAGGCGCCGGTGGTGGCCGCGCGGGTGCAGGATCTTTACGGAGTCGAAAAGCCGCTGACCGTGGCCGATGGGCGTATGCGCGTGCGCGTGGAAGTGCTCGCACCGAACCAGCGCCCGATCCAAGTCACCGACGACATGGGAAGTTTCTGGAAAAACACCTATCCGCAAATCCGTCCCGAATACGCCCGGCGATATCCCAAGCACGAGTGGCGGTGACAACTGGTTCTATTCGAAGGGATACTTCAGCGAGATCTTCGTGCGGATCGCGTCCATCGTTTCCAAATTTCTCAGCGTGTCTTCAAGAGGTATGAGCGGGCTTTCGATATCACCTTCACGGAGGCAACGATGCGCCTCCGCAATTTCGTATTCGAAGCCCCCGCCGTTGAAGGGTTTCTCTGAGACCTCGACCTCAGAACCCCGCACCAGAACCGCTTTCTGCGCGGCGATGAAATGCGCCGGTATTTCCACGCGTCCCTCCTCGCCGGCAATGATCAGACGGTTGTCGCCCCCGGCAACAAAACCACAGACGAAACCGGCCAGAGTCCCGCTGCCGTATCCGAGGGAAACGGTCAGCATCTCGTCCACGCCGGTGGATGACATGGTTGCGGCCACCGCGATTTCGGCGGGTTTTTGCTTCAGCACAAACTGTGTCATAGCGAGGCAATAGATGCCCAGGTCAAGTAGGCTGCCGCCGGCCAGATGCGGATTCATCCAGCGCTTCGCGTGATCCAAATCACCGCGGACACAGAAGCTCGAATCCACCCAGCGCACGCGCCCGATGCGCCCCTCGTCCAACCAATCACGCACAACCTGATAGATCGGCAAAAACCGCGTCCACAGAGCTTCCATCAAGAAAACTCCCCGGGCGCGAGCGATCTGGACAAGTTCCCGAGCTTGGGTGGCGTTCACGGTCAGAGGTTTTTCCAGCAACACGGGCTTGCCGCATTCCAGGAGAAATTTTGCAGCCTCGAAGTGTGCTTGGTGCGGCGTCGCAATATAAACAACGTCCACGGAATCCTCCACAGCGAGAGCTTCGATGTTGTCGAACGCGAATTCTGCTCCGAATTTCGCGGCGGCGCTTTTGGCGCGGTCCATGTTTCTGCTGACCACAGCGCGCGCGGTTCCTCCCCCGGCCACACGCAAGTCGGCGACAAACTTTTCGGCAATCCCGCCCGGCCCAACAATACCCCAACGAATCGGTGTCATGCGCGGGCAGGTTAGCTGCATTAGCGTGGCCACGTCAGGACTTTACCGCCACACGAATCAGGCAAGAGCTGCCCCGGTAAAATGCTTGTGCGCAGTTTGTCCCGAATATGTGCGGCGGCATCCCAAGCTCGGGCGGTGCTGAAATCGCTTGCGTGAACGGCGGCTCAGGAGAAGTTTTGAGCCGTTATGGCTATCTATGTTTACGAAACGATTCCGGCGGCGGAGGGTCTGCCGGTGCGGACTTACGAAATCAGCCAGAGCATGAAGGATGCGGCGCTGACGAAGCATCCGGAAACGGGTGAACCAATCCGCCGTGTGATCACGGGCGGGCTAGGAATTATGACATCCTCGAAGGGCGGAGCACCGGCGCCGCGACCCTCAAGCCACTGCTGTGGCGGCGGGTGCGGTTGCGGCTGAGAAGCCCTCAAGCGGGATGCCGCCGTCGCCGAGTTTGGCGAGGGTGAGACCGCTGAAGGCGGGGACCGCGGCGGATACTTCTTTGAAGATGCCTTCGAGGGTTTGAGGAACTTCGGTGCCGAGGGCGCGGAGGAGATCGCTCAAAATTTCGAAATCATCGCGGGCTTGCGCGGGCGGTTGGGTGGCGCGGTTGAGGCGCTGGAGGCGTCCGTGGACGTTGACCATCGAGCCGCGTTTTTCCGCGAAGCCGGCACCGGGGAGGATGGCTGACGCGGCTTTGGTGCCGGAGTTCGGCAGGATGTCGAGGCAGACGAGCGTTTCGAGTTGGACGAGGTCGGATTCGGCGAGGCCGAGGTGACGCGGATCTTCGCCGAGGCAAAGGAGAGCTTTGATTTGACCGGAGCGGACGGCGTTGCCGATTTCGGCCAGCTTCGCGCCGGGCTCGTGGGTAAGGCCGAGGAGTTTGGTGCCGTTCGTGTTCGGGTTGCCGTCGTTGCTGACGAGGATGCCATCGGCGGTCTGCGGGCGCGCCACGATGTCGTGCAGGGTGATGCCGAGGTGGCGGGCTATTTTGCCGGCGAGCCAGAGTTCCTCATTGGTCATGCGCGCGGAGGCGAGCAGCGCGGTCGCGCCGCGCGGGAGGGCGGAAAGTTTTTCGGCGACCTGCTGGATGACGCGGGGCCAGGTGGATTTTTGGAGTTGTCCGTTTTCGCGGATATGCGGAAGCGTGAGGCGGTCTCCGCGGTAGAGGTAGGCGTAATTGAGGCGGCCGTGGTCGCACATCCAATAGGAATTGACGGCGTCATTCTGCCGCGGCGTTTGGCGGATGATCTGATTTTCGCGGGCGCCGATGACCGTGTTGCAGCCCGTGCCGCAGGAGGTGCAGATGCTTTTGGTTTCGCGCAGGAACCAGACGCGCATCTTGAAGCGGAAATCTTTGCTGGTGAGCGCGCCGACCGGGCAGAGGTCCACGGTGTTGAGGGAGTAGTTACTGTCGAGGCGCTGTCCAGGATGGACGGTAAGCGTGGTGTGGCTGCCACGATCGACGAAGCCGAGGACGTCGTCATGCGCGACTTCCTGCATGAAGCGGACGCAGCGCGAGCAAAGGATGCAGCGTTCGTCGTCGAGGACGATGTGTTTACCGATATCCTGCCGTTTCGGCTTTTTGACTTTGTCTTCGAGGAAGTTCGATCCGCCTTTGCCGAATTCGACGGCGAATTCCTGAAGGCGGCATTCGCCGGCCTTGTCGCAGATCGGGCAGTCGAGCGGGTGGTTGATGAGGAGGAATTCCATCACGCCCTTGCGGCAATCTTCGACGAGCGGGGATTGCGTGCGTGCGGCCATGCCTTCGGTGATCTCGAGGGCGCAGGAAATCTGCGGACGGGGATTCCACGCGATCTCGGGGCGTCCGTCGGTGCCAAGGACCAGCTGTCGGTTCGCGTCCATCTTCGGTGAACCGATTTCGAGCAGGCACATGCGGCAGTTGCCGGGCGAGGTGAGGGCGGGATGGTAGCAGTAGTGCGGGACGAAGCTGCCGCTCTGCATGCAGGCTTCGATGAGCTTGGTGCCTTTGGGGAACTGGCGCCATTGGCCATCGATTTGCACGTTGATCATGGTGGTGCCGTTGGCCGGTGCTGCGTCGCTCATGGTTTTCAGAAAATTCGCCATACCATGAACGGATTGCGTGCGAGGGAAAAGATCAAAGCGCGGCGGGATGTTTGACTCGCAGGCGGCGGACTGATTTGCTGCGTGGATGGAAAAGCTGATGTGGCTGCTGTTGCCAGTGGTGGGGATGGTGTTTTTCACAGGCTGTGCGTCGAAGCCGCCACTCAAGGCGGTGGATTACGTCGATCTGCCGCGGTTCATGGGTGACTGGTGGGTGATCGCGCACATTCCGTATTGGCTGGAGCGCGACACGTATGATTCGAAGGACACTTACCGGATGCGTGCGGACGGGAAGATGGACAATATTTTCAGCTACCGAAAGGGCGGGTTCGACGGGCCGGAGAAGGTGATGAACGGGAGCGCGTGGGTGGTGGACAAGAAATCCAACGCTGAGTGGCGCGTGCAGTTTCTGTGGCCGATCGCGCTACCTTACTACGTGCTCTATCTCGACCCGGATTACCGCTTCATGGCGGTGGGGCATCCGTCGCGGGATTACGGCTGGGTGATGGCGCGAGATAAGAAGATGAGCGACGCGGACTACGCGGCCGTGATGAAGGCGCTCGCGGCGCAGGGGTATGACGCGGCGCGCTTCCGGATGGTGCCGCAGTCGGTGAAATGATCGCGTATTGGGTTCACAATCTCGATCCGTTTGCCGTGCAGTTTGGCAGCGGGTTCGGGGTGCGGTGGTATGGGTTGGCTTATCTGGCGGCGTTTGCGACGGCGTATTTTGTTTATGTGCAGTTGGCCAAACGCGGGTTTTCGGTGATTGCGGCCGATAAGGTGGCCGACTTCATCACGGGATGCGCGGTGTTTGGCGTGCTCATTGGAGGGCGGCTGGGCTACATGCTTTTTTATAATTTCGGGGGATTCGTGCGGGATCCGTTGGTCTTTTTCCGCGTTTGGGATGGCGGCATGTCGGCGCACGGGGGCATCGTGGGCGTGGTGCTTTACACGCTGTGGTATGCGTGGCGGCACAAGGTGAATTGGCCCGGACTCGGGGACAACTTGGTGGTGGGCGCGCCGCTCGGGCTTTTTTTCGGACGCGTGGCGAACTTCATCAATGGCGAGCTCTACGGACGTCCGGCTACGGTTCCTTGGGCGGTGAAGTTTCCCAAGGAGGCTTACGATTTGCCGGTCGAGACCCAGCGCGAGGTGTTGGCCAAGGCGCAGGAAATGGCGGGAGGTCCGGTCGGAATCGATCAAGTCGTCAATGCCGTGCCGGAGATGCCGGCGTGGCAGCAAATGTTGGGGGAGTTTTTGACGCCGCGGCACCCTTCGCAAATTTATGAAGCGCTTCTTGAGGGGCTCGTGTTGTTTGCCGTTCTGTTTGTTTTGCGCATCAAGGTCCGCCTTCCCAATGGCATTATCACCGGCACGTTTTTTGTCGGTTACGCGGGGCTGCGGATTATCGGGGAGTTTTTCCGCGAGCCGGATGCGGGGTTGGTCTGGGGAATGAGCCGGGGACAGTTTTTGTCTATCTTTCTGATTCTGATAGGTTTGGGGTTTTGGATCGGTGCCAGGTTCAGGCCGTCATATCCGCCGGTTTGGGCGAGAAGTGGTCAAAATTCACCACCAAAGCCCTAGGGTGTCTAAGATTGGACATTTTTCGGGTGGGGGCTCTGATAAAATTGCCTTCTTTCACAGATTCCCGCATGTTCGCAGTCATTGGCATGCTTCATGCTTCTCGAACAAACAACGGTTTTTTTGCCCGCTTGGCGGATGAAAAAAACCGACATCATCCCGAACCATTAACCCAACCAATCAATCATGAGTAACATGTCTGCCCGTGCCGCCGCTGTCGCGGCTATCGCCGCCCGCAAATCCGAGGGTGCATCCGTCAACTTCATCGAGGAAACGCCGGAAACGGTCTTCGGATCGAACACCTTCAGTCTTGCCTTGATGAAGGAGACGCTCAAGCCGGCGACCTACAAGGCCGTTCTTGAAACGATCAATGAAGGCACCAAGTTGCCCGAAGGTGTGGCGGACGAAGTGGCTGAGGCCATGAAAAATTGGGCGGTCAGCCGCGGGGCCACGCACTTCGCGCACGTGTTTTATCCCCTGACCGGCACCTCCGCCGAGAAGCACGATTCTTTCTATGATCCGGGTTCGGACGGGCGCACAACCATCTCGAAATTCAAAGGCAAAACCCTCATCCAAGGTGAACCCGACGCCTCGTCGTTCCCGTCTGGCGGCATCCGTGCAACGCACTCCGCTCGTGGTTACACAGCATGGGATGTGACGAGCCCTGCGTTCCTGATGGAAAACGCCAACGGCACGACACTTTGCATCCCGACATCCTTCGTGTCATGGACCGGCGAGTCGCTCGACACCAAAACGCCTTTGCTCAAGTCGATGCAAGCCGTCGACAAACAGGCGCGTCGCATTCTCAAGCTTTTCGGCCACAAAGAGATTGCCCGCGTGGCGGCCACGGCCGGCCCCGAGCAGGAATACTTCCTCATCGACAAGATGTTCTATTATGCGCGCCCCGACCTGTTGTCGGCCGGCCGCTCGCTCTTCGGGGCCCCTTCACCCAAGGGGCAAGAATTTGAGGATCACTACTTCGGGCTGATTCCCGATCGCGTCATGGCTTTCATGTATGAAGTCGATCGCGAACTTTTCAAACTCGGGATTCCGGCCAAGACGCGCCACAACGAAGTGGCGCCCGGACAGTTCGAGATCGCGCCCCTTTTCGAATCGGCCAACCTCGCCGCCGACCACCAGCAACTCGTTATGACAGTGCTCAAGAAGACCGCTGACAAACACGGTCTGGCCTGCCTGTTGCACGAGAAGCCTTTCGCCGGCATCAACGGCTCGGGCAAACACGTCAACTGGTCCCTCGGCAACGCCACACAGGGCAATCTGCTCGATCCCGGCGACACGCCGCATGAAAACGCGCAATTCCTTGTCTTCGCCGGTGCAGTCATCCGTGCGGTGGATAAATTTGGCCCTCTGCTCCGCGCGAGCATTGCCTCCGCGGGCAACGACCATCGTCTCGGCGCCAACGAAGCGCCTCCGGCCATCATATCGATCTACCTCGGCGACCAGCTCGCCGATGTGTTCGAGCAGATCAAAGCCGGCGGAGCGACCACGTCCAAGCAGAAGGGCACGCTCAAGATCGGTGTCGACGTCCTGCCGGAATTGCCGAAAGACGCCGGCGATCGAAATCGCACCTCGCCGTTCGCCTTCACCGGTAACCGCTTCGAGTTCCGCGCCGTCGGATCGAATATGTCGATCTCCGGTCCGCTCATCGCGATGAACACGATTCTGGCCGACTCGCTGGATTACGTCGCCGGCAAGCTCGAAGGCGCCCCGGATCTCAACAAAGCGATCCAATCGGTGCTCAAAGAAATCATGGATCAGCACGGCCGCGTTATCTTCAATGGCAACGGCTACTCCGAGGAATGGCACGCGGAAGCGGCCGAGCGCGGTTTGCCGAACCTCAAGACGGCTGCCGACGCTCTCCCTGCGCTCACCGGCTCCGAGGTCATCGAAGTCTTCGAAAAATACGGCGTTCTTTCCGAGACCGAATTGAAGAGTCGATACATCATTCTGTGCGAGCAATACGAGAAAGTCGTCAACGTCGAGGCCAAGCTGGTGGCTGAAATCGCGCAGACGAAAATCTTTCCCGCAGCGTCCGCCTACGCCGCCAGCTTGGCGGAAGGTGTGGCCAAGATGAAAGCGGCGGGAGTTGCCGTCAGCACGGCCACGCTCGAGAAAGTCGCGGCTCTGGTTTCGCAGTTGGAAAGCGATCTGGCCATGCTCAGTGCGGTTCACTCGGCGGCGCACGAGGTGGGCGATTGGACCTTCAAGGTGCTGCCTGCCATGCTCAAGGTTCGTGCGACCGTGGACGAGTTGGAAGGTCTCCTGCCGGACGATGTTTGGCCGCTACCGACTTACCAAGAGATGCTCTTCATCAAATAACCCTTTGGGGGATTACCATAGCAGTAGCACGCCGTCGGGTGATGATGCCCGGCGGCGTTGCTTTTTTTAGGGCTGGGAGGAGGAGGCGCCGGCAAAGAGAAGGCCGAAGAGAGCCCCGAAGATGGCGCCGCGCCACCACGTGGCGGTAAGGGGGCAGGCTCCCGACGTGCATTGCCCGAAATAGCCCATCGCCCCGCCGATCACTGCGCCTACGATCACTGGAAGAATAAATTTCGTCATGCGGGCAATTTAACCACCGCGAAAAAGCCGTGTCCAAGCACAAGAGCCTTGCGCGTCGGCCGGGTGGGGAGTTTGCTTTGTCTTGGCATGGACAAATCACTCGCCCTGCGCCCGAAAGGCCGGCATCCGCTGCACGTGCTGCGGGAGTTCGAGGTGTGGCCGCTCGACCAAACCGGGAACGCCCAACCCGACGAGCTGCGCCACCGTGTGCTCAAAGGGTTGCCGCGCATGGAGCGCGCCGAGACATCTTGGGCGTCCGTGGGATTACGGGGTGATGCGGTCCTGCAGGAAATCTTCCATACCGAGGAGCGCCTTACCCCGGCTGACGTTCCGCGCTTGTGCTGCGGGCTACCGGGCATCGAAGGCTGCCTGTTGGTGCGCCGTCACGAAGTTCTGGCCTCGTGGAATATGCCGCTGGATTTGCAGTATGAGCGCTTGTTGGTGTCTGCTTCCGGAGCACTCGACCGGGCGATGGATTCTCGCGAGGCCGGCTGGGGAGAGCCGCGCGGTCTGACCCTGCATCTGGAAGTCGGCAGCGCCAGCCTGCTGCGCTGCGGCGCGATGCAATTGCTCGTGCTGCACGAGAAACGGGGATTCGCACCCGGGGTGCGTGAAAAGTTGACGATGGCCTTGGGCGCCGTGGCCCGCGCCTTGAAGACGGCGGCTTGAGGAGCAATAGGTTTTTATACTTGCCAAAAAACCGCATGATTGTGGATTTATCGCTTGTGAAACGAGTTCTGCTTCTCGCGTGTCTTGTTGCGATAGGGGGTTATTTCTGGTTGGAGAACCAACAAGCCAAACAAACTTCAGCTCCGGTTATATCGGAGGAAAAAGAGATGCAGAGGGTTCGCTTAGACATCAAAAAGTCTGTCAGGAGTCTCTTTGAGGAGTGGAAGAATCGCAAACTGACATTCAAGGGAAAAAATACAACAAGCATAGTGCCTGAGCGTGAATTGGCTGAGATACGAAAGGCACTTTTTTCAGAAGGAATATACTCTGAGCAAGCTTTCCAAGATGCTGTGGCAAGAGCACTTTTTGAGTTGGGTGTTGCTCAAGACGAGGTAAGTGTGATTGCAAATGAGCTTATAAATTTGCGGTCTTCTGAAACTAGTGAACCGAATCAGAGCAAGTCTAGAAAAAGCTTGTCGTCGATGTTTTAAGCACCACTAGAGGCGATGGCAAAACGTAGCATCTGCCAGATCAAGTTAGGTTAAACCACTCCTCCGGCAGGCGCTCGGCTTTGGCGCCGGGCATGCGGATGAGAGCGAGGGATTGGCGGCAGTTCACGAGGACTTGGTTGTCTTCGGTGCGGATGATCTCGAAGTTTACCCAGAACCGCACGCGGCCGAGTTCGCTCACGCCGCCGCGCACGATCAGGCGGTCGCCGAGTTTTCCGGGGGACCGGTAATCGATCTCGGTGCGGAGGACGACGGGGTAGAGTCCTGTTTCGACCATGTGACGGAGCGGCATGCCCATTTTCTCCGCCATGAGGGTGCGGGC
>JBILDG010000168.1:0-4665 GCA_044352715.1 Chthoniobacterales bacterium
AGCTGACGGAGGGCGATATGGCGTCATTTCCGCTCGATGGGGCGGGGGTGGTCTGCGCGTTTGATGTGCTGCACTACTTGCCGCCTGATGAGCAGGGGCGACTCATCGAGAGATTGGCGAACGCCGCTCGGAATGGCGCGGTGGTGCTCGTGCGCACGGGGGTGCGCGGATGCGGTTGGCGTAGCGCAGTCACGCTGGCCGAGGAATGGTGGACTCGAGTGAGCGGGTGGATTCGCGGAGGGGCGGTGAATTTTCCGGATTTGGCAATGCTGCGTCGGAAGTTTGCCGAGGCGGACTGCGAGGTGGAGGTGCGGCCGCTGTGGGGCAGGACGCCCTTCAGCAGCCATTGGCTGCGAGTCGTCGCGAGGCGTTGAAGCCGGGGGCTGCCATGAGGGTGGTCGCCACGGCCATAACAACCAGGATGGTAAATAGTGTGTCGCCAATGATTCCGGCTTGGCGCCCGATGTTGAGGAGGATGAGTTCCATCAAGCCGCGGGCGTTCATCAGCGACGCGATGGCCAGCGAATCGGAGGAAGACGAACCCGTGAGCCGGGCGGCGCCGTAGCAGGCGAGGAGTTTGCCGGCCACGGCGGCCAGAATGATCAGCCCGCAGACGAGCCAGAGAAAACCCGAGTCGAGCAAACCGAGGCGGGTGTGCAAGCCGGAGTAAGTAAAAAAGACCGGCAGCAAAAGCGCCGAGGTGAGCGGCGCGATACGTTCTGCTGTTTTGCCCGCCAGCCCGTCCCGCGGCACGCAGAGGCCCAGAAAAAATGCCCCGAAAACCGAGTAAAGCCCGATGAGGTCCGTGAACCAAGCTCCGAGGACGAGCAAGAGGACGATCATGCCCAGCACGGTGTGGTCCTCGAGTCGCCGGTGCATCCAAGCCATCAGGGGACGCAGCAGCTTCAGGCAAAAAACCACGTAAAGCGCGCCTCCCCCGATCGCGAAACCAAGCAGGAGGGAACTTCCGGAAATGCCGCCCAAGACGGCAGCCAGCAGGATCCAGGCCGCGGCATCATCGATGCTGCCGGCGGTCAAGGCGATGGTTCCGGCGGGGGTGCCAGTCATGCGATGTTCGACGATCATGCGGGCCAACATGGGGAAGGCGGTGATGGACATGGCGGCCCCGAGAAACAACGCGGCCAGAGGGGTCGGAACGTTCGCGGCGAAAAATCCCTCATGACCGGTCAGCCACAGGGCAAGCAGGCAACCCAAGACAAAAGGCGTGACGATTCCGGCCACGGAGACGGCCGCGGCGGTGCGGAGATTCGATCGTAAAAGGTCGGAGCGAAATTCCAGCCCGACCGCAAACATGTAGAGGGTGAGACCAAGTTGCGCCACCGCGAAGAGCACCGGCCGGGCATTTTCCGGAAAAATCCAATCCATGACCCCGGGAGCCAGTGCCCCCAGCAGGGACGGGCCGAGCAGGACGCCAGCGACCATTTCGCCGATGACGGGAGGCTGCCCGATCCAGCGCATAAAGACTCCGCATAACCGGCAAGCCGTCAGGATCACGGCCAATTGCAGGAAAAAATGGGCGGCTTGCGCGGTGGCTTCGTTCATGGGTGCAACAGGATGTTGTGCCTTTTTTGGCCCTTGAGGACGAGGGATCTTTCGTCTTGTCCGGGGAAATGCAACGGACTACTTGGCAGGACGTGCACAAGTTCCTACTCCTCCTGATGTCCGTTGTTTTTCTGACTTCATGCAACAGCCCCAAGCGATATGCAGCCAACCAAGCCGCGGGGGTCAATTGGCTTGCGGCCAATACCGGCAAGGAAACGGTCAATATTACCGGCAAATGGAAAGACGTGACAGAGGACGAATGGGGAGACGCGCACTTCTCGCAAAGCGGTCACAAGGTCAAAGGCACCATCGGGATTTACGAGGTCGATGGTGTGGTCAAGGGATCGCAGGTCCACCTTGCGCTCAAGACGGACAACTGGATCTATTACACGGTGGTGGCGGACAAAAAAGGCGACCTTTTGGAGGGACGCTATTCGCGCGGTGTGCCGTTCAACGAGAAAACCAAGGCGCGTTTTGCTTTCCGCAAGGAGCGCTGATTTCAGAGCGTCTAGTCCCGGTGATACGGATGGCCCGCTAAGATCGTGTGGGCGCGGTAGATTTGCTCGAGGGCGACGACGAGGGCGAGTTCGTGCTGCAGGGTGAGAGTGCCGAGGGACCAGACGAAACCGGCGGCATCGAGCAGCCCGCGGGTGTGGCCATTCGCCCCGCCGATGATGAAGGCGACGGGGCGGGCGGCTTGTTGCCAGGCATCGATCTTCGCGGCGAGTTGGCGGCTGGTGAGTTGTTGGCCGTGTTCATCGAGAATCACCCGGAAACATCCTTCGCTGCGGGCCAGCAATTCGGAGCTTTCGCGGGACGGGTCGCTCGCCTTGATGGTGATTACTTCGAGCGGGGCAAATTTTCTGAGGCGCGCGAGATACTCGTCTCGCCCGTCCCGGGCGTAGGCCAGAGCGGGTTTGCCGACGGTGAGGAGCAGCCAATTCATGGCTGTAGGGTTGAAGTTTTTTGGGGGGCAGCGGAGAGAGAGGAGTAGCGCGAGCGAAAAACCTGCGCGGCGCGGGCGGCGGCTTCCTCCACGGTGATCTCGCGCCCGAGTTCGCGGGAGATCGATGTCATAGTGACACCTTGAATGCCGCAGGGAGTGATGGATTGGTAGCCGGTGAGGTCGGAGCCGACGTTGAGTCCGAAGCCGTGCATGGTGACCCAGCGGCGGACGCCGACTCCGATGCTGGCGATCTTGCGGTCCTCGATCCACACGCCGGTGAGACCTTCGCGGCGGTTGGCGGTGAGATGGTAACCGGCGAGAAGTTCGATGAGTGCTTCCTCGATCCAGCGCAGAAACAAATGCAGGTCGGGCGTGAGTTTTTGCAGGTCGAAAATGAAATAGCCGACGAGTTGTCCGGGCCCGTGGAAGGTGGCTTGGCCGCCGCGGTTGATTTCTATGACAGGATGGGGCAGGTCGCCGGGGCCGAGGCTGGAGCGGTCGCGGCGGCGTCCGATGGTGTACACCGGATCGTGCTCAAGCAGCAGAAGTTCGTCGGGAACTTCGCCGGCCGCGCGGGCGGCCACGGTATTTTCCTGCAATTCGAGAGCGGCGGTGTAACCGAGGCGTCCGAGCCAGCGTGTCTGCGGCGGCGTCATCGCGGAATCGCCGTGGCGCGGCGGTTGAAGTGGGTTACACCGATGGCGAGGGCGTCGGCGGCGTCGGGCGGCGGGGTTTCGGTGAGACCGAGCATGGCGCGGATCATGAAAGCGACCTGGTCTTTCTGCGCGCCGCCGCGTCCGACGACGGCTTGTTTCACGAGGCGCGGGGCGTATTCGTGCACGTCGAGTCCGTGTCCGGCCGCCACGAGCAAAGCGGCGCCGCGGGCCGAGCCCATGATGATGGCCGTGCGGACGTTCTGCACATAGATCACGCCTTCGATGGCGAAGCTGGTGGGTTGGTGTTGGCGGGCCACCCCGGCCAGGGTGTCGTGAATTTCCCGCAAGCACAGGTGGGCGGAAAGTTTCGGCGGATTGACCACAACGCCATAGGTGATCGCGCGGAGGCGTCCGCTGGCGAATTCCAGCACGGCATAGCCGGTCCCGCGCAGGGAGGGATCAACGGCGAGAACGCGATCGGTCGGCATGCCGGATACATTTGGCGCGCATGGTTCCGCGTGCAATCTTGATTTCGTCGGCCGGCGGGTTTTGATGTGCGCATGAAACGGCGGATTTTTTTGATTCTGATGATGGCAGGGGTGTGTGTTTTGGCGCGGGCGGAGGAGACGTGCGGCGATGGTTGGCTGATTTTCGAGTTGCCGGCGAAAGCCGAGGCGGCCCGCAAAGCCGCCGGGGAAGCCATGGATAGCGGGGTGACGTCCGAAATGCGGCCAGCGGCCGCGCAATACAACGAGGCGCTCAAGGCCATGATTCTCGAACTCGGCAAAACCTACTACGCCAAGCCGCCGACGAAGGCGGAAGTGAATGATTTGGAAAAAGCGCTGATCACGCGCGCGCTTTTCGATCAAAATGCGGATAATCCGCGCGGCGAGCCGCTGGGGACCATCGCGCCGTTGGAGGTGGTGATGAAGGCCGGCGATGGTTTGGAGCAAGCGATCGTGCGGATGGTCAAAGCACTCATCGGCGAAGGGACCAAGTATTCCTTCGCCGATTGGCAAAAGAGCTGGAACCAAGCCGTCGCCGGAGAATAGCAGACACCGGCCGCGGGTTGGCCTAAAGTCACTGTTCCATGCTTCGCAAAAAACTTTTTCTTTTCGACATCGACGGAACGCTGCTGCTGACGGGGCGCGCGGGGGAACATGCGCTGCGTCTGGCGCTGCGGGATCGCTTCGGGGTGGAGGACGATTTGGCGACGATTTCCTTCGCCGGCTCGACGGACGGCGCCATCGCGCGGCAGATGTTCGAGTCCAACGCCATCCCGGTCACCCCGGAAAACGTGGCGGATTTGTTCGATGGATACATTCATCATCTGGCGTTGGAGTTGCCGAAGCGGGAGGGGCAGGTGTTGCCGGGGATTGTGGGTTTGCTGGAAGAGTTGCACGCACGGACGGATTGCGTTTTGGGTTTGTTGACCGGCAACATTGCGCGCGGCGCGGAGTTGAAGCTGTCGCATTACGGGGTGTGGGACTATTTCGAGTT
>JBILDG010000169.1:0-4655 GCA_044352715.1 Chthoniobacterales bacterium
CTATCGACAAAACGCGCGAAGCACCTTGCGCCGTTGCCGCACATTTCAACCTCCGCACCGTCGGCGTTGTGATAGCGCATCCGCCAGTCGGCATTGCCTTGGGCGGGTTCGACCATGATGAGGCCGTCCGCGCCAATACCGCGATGACGGTCGCAGAGGCGGCTGATTTGTGTTTGGGAGAGCGAGAGTTTGCCGTCGCGGTTGTCCAGCATGACGAAGTCATTCCCGGCTCCGTTCATCTTCGTGAAGTGCAAATTTGGCATCGCGAGGTTTTCCCAAGGCTGCCGATGAGTGTCAATCGCTTGCTGGCTATGAAGTGGTACGATTTTCACTTGAACCAACACCCGTAAATATCCGTGAAATAAATTTTCGAAACACCGGGCTTAGCCGGCAGGGTTTTCCCATTGGCGCCCGTCACGGGTGAGGAGTTTGTCCGCGTCTGCAGGGCCCCAAGTGCCGGCAGTGTAGTCGGGAAAATCACGGGGAGGCAGGGCGCTCCACAGATCAAGGATGGGATTAACAATTTGCCAAGAGGCATCAACGCTGTCCTCGCGATGGAAGAGGGTCATGTCGCCAAGCATGCAGTCATGCAGCAGGGTCTCGTAGCCGGTGGCCGGGGATTGCCGACCGAACTGAGAGTAATCGAAACCGAGAGGGATGGAGTCAACGACGATGGAGGGACCGGGCTTTTTGGCGCGGACCATGATGGTGATGCTTTCCTCGGGTTGGATGTTGAGGATAAGTGCGTTGGGTCCGGCCTCGCTGTGGACTTTGTCGCCAAAGAGGAAGAGTGGCGTGCGTTTGAAGCGAATAACGACTTGGGTGAGGTGACGGGCGAGGCGTTTGCCGGTGCGGAGGTAAAATGGCACATCGGCCCAGCGCCAATTTTCCACGAAGAGACGCAGGGCGGCGAAGGTTTCCGTGTTTGATTGCGGATCGACGCTGGGTTCCTCTCGGTAAGCTGGCACGGGACGACCATCGATGGTGCCGGCCCCGTATTGTCCCCGCACGGCGTTCTCGATGACTTCCTCGGGTCTCATGGGCCGGATGGCGTCGAGGACTTTCACTTTTTCATTGCGCACGGCGTCACCGTTGATGGAGCTCGGCGGTTCCATCGCGATGAGCGAGAGGACGCTGAGTATATGGTTCTGCACCATGTCACGAAGCACTCCGTAATGGTCGAGGTAGGCGCCGCGGTTTTCCACACCGAGAGACTCGGCCACGGTTATCTGCACGCTGTCCACGTAGCGGCGGTTCCAGTTCGGCTCGAAGATCATGTTGGCGAAACGAAAGACGAGGATGTTTTGCACCGTCTCTTTACCGAGGTAGTGATCGATGCGGTAAATCTGCGATTCGGCTAGGTGCTCGTGCAGATTACGGTTGAGTCGGAGCGCGCTGTCGAGATCGCGCCCGAAGGGTTTTTCAATGATGACCCTGCGATAACCGTCGTTTGTCTCACGCAAAAGACCGGCGCGTCCGAGTTGAGAAGTCACGGTTCCGAAAAGGGTCGGAGTGACGGCGAGATTAAAGACGACGTTGCCGCCGGGAATGCGTTGCTCCGATTGCGCGGCGGCGATTTTATCCTTCAGCGCAGTGAAGACGGCTTCGTCCTTGAAGTCCCCGGACAAGTAATAGCATGAGGAGACGAATGATTTCCATTCGTCGGCATCAACCGGATGGGTGGAGAATTGTTGGATGTCGGCGGACATCAACTCGCGGAAGCTGTTGTCGTCGCCTGGAGTGAGAGCCACGCCGATGACGGCGAATTTGTCGGGAAGCAATCCGAGGCAGCGCAGGTTGAAAAGTGCGGGGACAAGTTTTCGTTTGGTCAGGTCACCGGAGGCCCCGAAGATGACAAAGACGCCGGGAGGGCCGGGGTGCCGGTGGTCGGGAAGGTTGGTATCGCTCATAATATGCGGCGGAGTCTGGCGATGGCTTCAGTCGGTCTCAATGACAAATCCCGGCGTGGTGCTTTGCAAATCGCCGGGCGGACGTTAGGGTGAGCGCCGCCTTGGGAAGCGCTTATTTAGTCATGAAGCTCATCGATCGATATGTGGGGAAGGGTGTGGTAGTGACCACGATCTATGGCTTGTTCGTGCTGAGTTTGGTGCTGGTGTTGGGGAACATTTTCAAAGAGTTGCTTGATTTGATGATCAACCGGGATGTCCCGGCGAAGTATCTTTTTCTCTTCATTCTCTATGTGCTGCCGTTTTCATTCACCTTCACGATCCCGTGGGGATTTCTCACCGCAGTGCTGTTGGTGTTCGGTCGCATGTCGGCGGACAACGAGATGATCGCCCTGCGAGCATGCGGGACGAGCCTCCTGAGAGTTTGTCTCCCGGTGCTGTGCGTGGGAATTTTGCTTAGTGCGTTTACGTTCTGGATCAATACCACGGTGGCCCCTAGGGCTGAACAGGCTATGAGGACGTCGATCGCCACGATGGCGCGGAGCAATCCTCAATCGCTTTTTGTCGCGGACGAGGTGGTTGATCAGTTTGCCGGAAAGAAAATTTTTGTCGGGGACAAGGATGGCGATCAGATGTCCGATATCACCCTGATCGAGCAGACGTCCGGGGCCCGACCCGGGCGGATCATCATGGCCCGCACCGGTGAGATCGATGTGGATGAGGAAAGTGGCGAACTGCTTCTCACGCTACGCGACGCACGTTTCGAGCAGCGCGAGGACAAGGCCGAGGATGATCTCGCGAAAATTCGCCATGGAATCTCCGTCGGCGAGGCCACGATTGCCATCGAGTTGGAAGACTTGGTCGCCGGGCACCTGCGCTCAAGGCCTCTTCGTTCCTATACTTTGTGGGAACTTTTTAATTATCTGCCGGAGGCGCGCAATGACGCCAACCCCGGCATGGTGACCCGCGTGTTGACGGAAATGAGCAAGCGTGTGTCGCTTTCGATGGCTTGTATTGCTTTTGCCATGATAGCCATGCCTCTGGGCGTGACGGCGCAACGTAAAGAAACATCGGTCGGTTTTGCCATAAGTCTGGCTTTGGCCTTCAGTTATTTTTTCTTTGTGGTCATCGCCGAGATGGTGCGCGACAACTCCGGAGCGTTTCCTTACTTGTTGCTATGGATTCCCAATGTGCTTTTCATCGGGGTCGGAGCATGGTTGTTGCTGCGCTTGGATTACCGATAAGCTTCAGAGTTTCCGTCCGGCGGCAGAAACAAACGGTCGCAGACCCTCGACCAAATCAGCAAATGACCGCAGGTCGAGTTGTTGCTGTCCGTCGCTGAGGGCTTCCGCAGGATTGGGGTGGACTTCGATGATCAGTCCGTCGGCGCCGACCGCTGCCGCGCCGCGGCAGAGCACCTTGACCAAATCGGCGCGCCCGCACCCTTGGCTGGGATCGACGATAACCGGAAGGTGGCTTTCCTGCTTGGCGATGGCTACGGCGGCGAGATCCAGAGTGTTGCGGGTGTAGTTCTCAAAAGTGCGGATGCCCCTTTCGCACAGGATGACGTTGGGATTGCCGTGAGCGAGCAGGTATTCGGCAGCGAGGAGCCATTCTTCGATACGCATACTCATTCCGCGTTTCAACAGCACGGGTTTTCCGCTTTTCGCGCAGGCGATGAGAAGCTGGAAGTTTTGCGCATTACGAGCGCCGATTTGCAGGATGTCTGCCGATTCGGCCACGGTTTCCACGTCACGTTCGGAGAGGACCTCGGTGATGATGCGGAGTCCCGTCTCCTGACGTGCAGCGACCAGCAAGCGCAACCCCTCGGGGCCGAGTCCCTGGAATTCATAGGGCGAGGTACGCGGTTTGTAGGCTCCACCGCGCAAGATGGATGCACCGGCAGCTTTGACTGCGCGGGCGGTGGAGAGCAATTGCTCCTCGCTTTCGACAGAGCATGGACCGGCCATGAGGACAAAGTGGTCGCCGCCGATGCTCACGCCGCCCGCATCAATGACCGTTCGCTGCGGTCGGGACTCGCGGCTGGTCATTTTGTAGCGCTTCTGCACGCGGATCACACGCTCGACTTGGGGGAGGGCATCCAGCGATTCAAGATTGGCGTGGGTGGTTTCATCGCCGACAGCGGCTACGACGGTCTGATAGTCACCACGGATGGGGTTCGGGGTGTAGCCGAGCAAGGCGATTTCCCGGATGACTTCCTCGACCTGTTCGGCGGGAGTATGAGGGCGGATGACAACGATCATAGTCTGCATGAAAGTATCAGTGCATGGCGGTAGCAGCAATGGCGCCGCACGCAAATTGCGTGCTTTTTGTCAGGATTGGCGCATATTGCCGGTTCGCTATGAATGAAAAAGACGAGGCCGCGGTTAAAACCCTCGTGGCCGGGAGCGGTTGCACGGATTGCGGGCGAACTCAGGCTCTGGTGGAGGAAATGGTTTCGACCGCGCTGGGATTGGCGCGGGACAAGGCGCCCATCGCCGATTTGAAGCTCTTCCTGCGTGCGCTCAAGGAATTGCGCTATGCTTCCAAAGTTTTTCAGCCCTATGCCAAGCGCCGCAAAGTTGCGGTTTTCGGTTCGGCCCGGTTGGCGCCGCAAACGGCGGAGTTCCTGATGGCGGAGGACTTAGGCCGCAAGGTCGTGGAAAAAGGGTTCATGGTCATCACCGGAGGCGGCGACGGCATCATGGGAGCAGCCCAAAAAGGAGCAGGCCGCGAGAACAGCTTTGG
>JBILDG010000170.1:0-4653 GCA_044352715.1 Chthoniobacterales bacterium
AACGAGGGCCACCTTCGACTTGGACATGTCTTTCTTGTCGATAATACCCGCCTCGCACATTTCGTTGAAAAGGTCGTTGCCTTCGCGCGTGCGCTCACCCACCCCGGCGAAGACCGAGTAACCGCCGTGGCCTTTGGCGATGTTGTTGATGAGCTCCATGATGACCACGGTTTTGCCGACGCCGGCGCCGCCGAAGGCTCCGCTCTTGCCGCCCTTGGTGAACGGACAGATGAGGTCGATGACTTTGATGCCCGTCTCGAGGATCTGGGCCTGCGTGTCCTGCTCGACCAGCGGAGGCGCGTTGCGATGGATAGGATAACGCTTCTCCGTGACAACCGGGCCGGCTTCGTCCACGGGATCGCCCGAAACGTTGAAAATACGGCCGAGCACCGCATCGCCCACCGGCACGGAAATGGGAGCGCCGGTATTCACAACATCACTGCCGCGTCGCAACCCCTCGGTGCTGGACATGGCGACGGCGCGAACCCAGTTCTCGCCGAGGTTTTGCTGAACTTCGAGGACGACTTTCGACTTTTGGCCGTTCACGTCCGCGGTGACTTCGAGGGCGTCGTAGATTTTTGGGAGAGGGGTTCCGCTGAAATCGACGTCCACAACGGGGCCGATGACTTGTACGATTTTTCCGGTATTGCTCATAGCTTTTGGTGAAATTAGCCCATGGTCATCTGCGCGGTGGAAATCTCGAGGATTTCCGTGGTGATGGCCGCTTGGCGGATTTTGTTGTATTCGAGGGTGAGGTCTTTGATGAGAGACTTGGCATTGTCGGTCGCGTTTTTCATGGCGACCATGCGCGCGCTTTGTTCGGAAGCACGGGCGTTGAGGATCATGGCATACATCTCGTTGCCGACATAGAAAGGCAGCAGGGCGTTGAGCACCTCCTGGGGCGAGGGCTCGAACTTGAAGGCTGACATGGCTTCCTCTTCGGAGCTGTCCATTTCCTCCGCAGGTTTGCCGCCCATCTGGAAAGAAGAGATCGGGAGCAATTCGTGGGCCGAGGGCACTTGGGAGAGGGTGTTGATGAAGTCGGTGTAAAGAACGACGACTTTGTCGGCTTCCCCGTTGAGGAACTTGTCGATGATGAATTGCGCGATCGGCTTGATCTCGGCGTAATCGGGTGTGTCACGCAGCGGAAAGTCGGCCAGCAGCGGGCGCTTGGTGCGGGCGAGAAAATCAACAGCTTTGCGTCCGGAGGCGATGAAACTTGTGGTTGCCGGATCGAACTGCTGGACCTCGCGAAACAAATTGGTGTTCAACCCGCCGCAGAGACCTTTGTCGGTGCCGACCAGATAGACCAGCGTGCGATGGACCGGACGCTGCTGGAGGAGCGGGTGCAACTCGCCCTCAGAATGCGCGCTGAGCGAGACGAGCACGCGGTTGAGCATCTGGGCATAGGGGCGGGCATCCAAGGCGCGCTGCTGCGCCTTGCGCATCTTCGCCGCGGCGATCATTTGCATCGCCTTGGTGATCTGCGCCGTGTTGCGGACCGATTTGATCCGGCGGCGGATGTCCCGTGTGTTGTTACCCATGAGCGGCGGTTATTTATAGAATTGGGTGAACTCGTCGAGCGCCGCTTTCAGCTCGCCGGCCAACGTGTCATCGATGGCTTTTTTCACGCGAATGGAGTCGAGCAGCGAAGCTTTGCGGGTTTCGAAAAACTCCTGCAGCTTCGACTGGAAGTCCTTGATTTTCTCGACGTCCACTTTGTCCATGTAGCCCTGCTGCATGGCGTAGAGCACGGCCGCCTGCATCTCGACCGGCAGCGGTTGGTATTGCTGCTGCTTGAAGAGTTCGACGATGCGGCGTCCACGCTCGAGGAGCGCTTTGGTTTTGTCGTCGAGGTCGGAACCGAACTGCGCGAAGGCGGCCATTTCACGGAACTGCGCCAGCTCGCCCTTGATCTTGCCGGCGACTTGTTTCATCGCCTTGATCTGCGCGGCGGATCCCACGCGGCTGACCGAGAGGCCCACGTTGATGGCGGGTCGGATGCCTTGGTAGAACAAGTCGCCCTCGAGGTAGATCTGGCCGTCGGTGATGGAAATGACGTTCGTCGGGATGTAAGCCGACACGTCACCGGCCTGCGTCTCGATGATGGGCAGCGCGGTGAGCGAACCGCCGCCTGCTTCCTCACTGAGGCGCGCCGAGCGCTCGAGCAAACGGGAATGGAGATAGAACACGTCGCCGGGATACGCCTCGCGTCCGGAGGGACGCTTGAGCAACAGCGAAATCTGGCGATAAGCCACCGCCTGCTTGGAGAGGTCGTCGAAAACGATGAGCGCATCCATGCCGTTGTCCATGAACCACTCGCCAATGGCCGCACCGGCAAACGGCGCAAGGTATTGGCTGGCCGCGTCATCCGAGGCCGAGGCAACAACCACGATCGTGTAAGGCATGGCGCCTTCTTTTTCGAGCGCCGCAATGACGCGGGCGACGTTGGCGTTCTTTTGACCGACCGCGACGTAGATCGAGAAGAGCGGGCGGAAGTCCTTGTCGCCAGAAGCCTCGCCCTGTTTGTTGAGGCGGCCCTGACTGATGATCGAATCGACGGCCACGGTCGTTTTGCCGGTGGCACGGTCGCCGATGATGAGTTCGCGCTGACCGCGGCCGATCGGAATCATGGCGTCGATGGCCATGATGCCGGTTTGCACGGGCTGGGTCACCGGGCGGCGTTTGATAATGCCGGGGGCGATCTTTTCCAGCGGATAGTATGTCGAGGCTTGGATCGGACCTTTGCCGTCGATCGGTTCGCCGAGGGTGTTGACCACGCGTCCGAGGAGATTTTTGCCGACGGGGATCGAGAGAAGTTTCCCGGTGGTTTTGACTTCGTCGCCCTCTTTGATGTTGCGGTAGTCACCGAGAAGAACGACACCGACTTCGTTTTCTTCGAGGTTGAGCGCGAGACCGTAGACGCCGCCGGGGAATTCCACCATTTCGTTGAGCATGACGTTGCTCAACCCCTCGACGCGGGCGATGCCGTCGCCGACTTCGCGGACCGTGCCCGTGTTGGCGTGGGCGGCGCCGGCTTGCAGGCCTTTGATTTTAGCTTCGATTTCTTCAACAAGTGTGCTCATGAGCGTTTTTTTTCTAAAAGGTTTCAGGAGGGAAGTGCTTCCAAACGTGCGCGAACAGTGCCGTCCCACACATCGCTGCCGACGCGGATACGCAGGCCGCCGATCAAATCGGGGCGGATGTTTGTTTCAAAAGTGAGGTCGCGGCCATGCAGGCGCGTGATTTCCGAACGGACTTTGTTCATCTCGGATTCGCTCAACGGCAACGCGCTTTCGACGACGGCGTGGCGACGCTGCAATTCGAGGCGCACGAAGCGGCTGAAGGCGTGCATGATTTCCAAGAACCCACGCGGCTTCTGCTCGGCCAAAGCGTTCACGACGGCGCGGACCCGGCTGTGGTCGAGAACACCATCCGTGAAAGTGTCGCGGAAAAGCGAACGGGCAGACTTTTTGGCCTCGCGGGAAGTCATGGGGTCAGGCGGCGATTTCCTTGATCGTCTCGTTGTTGAGACGTTTCTGGTCGTCGGCGGTGAGGATCTTGCCGGTGACTTTGGATGTGGTGGCCGCAACCAATCCCACCATGGCGGCGCGGACTTCGGATTCCATTTTGCGGCGATCCTGTTGGATCGATTCGTGGGCCTTGCGAATGACGCCTTCGGCTTCGGCGATCGCTTCCTGCACGCGTTTTTCGCGGACGGCCTCGGCGCTTTGGCGGGCCTCATCGATGAGGGACTTGGCCTCGAGATCCGCCTTGGCCAGAATTTCGTTGTAGCGCTGCTCGGCCTCGGCGAGTTGCTGTTTGATCTTTTCGGCGTTGTCTTGGGCCTCCGCGATACGACGACGACGCTCGGCCAGCACATTCACAATCGGACCGAAAGCGTATTTGTTCAGCACCCAGTAAACGACGATGAAGAGAATCGTCTGGGCGATGAACTTCGGCCATGTCACGCCGAACTGGCTGAAAAGTTGTTCGAGAATCTGCATGTTTACGGGGTTGTTGCGGAAGCGGGTCGCCCCGCGAACGGGACGACCCGATCAAGACTTAGCGTCCGCCGAACGCGAGGATCAGCGCGTAAATGGCGATAGCTTCGGCCAGCGCCATGGCGATGATGCCGAGCGTGAGGACTTTGCCGAAAGCACCGGGGTTGCGGCCCACGGCCTCGACGGCCTTGGCGCCGACCATGCCGATGCCGATGGCGGCAGCGGCGCCGGCTACGGCGAGGGTGAAACTTCCGGAGATACCCGCGGAGGTCGCGGCTTCTGCGATGATAGGTGTTAGCATTTTAGTTTTTTGGTTGTTTGTTCGCGCCGCCCACGCTCTGGGCATGGTCCCGGCGGGAAAGTTCAGTGAGCTTCCTCCTCGTCATGCGATGTGGAGAGCGTGATGTAAACCGCACACAGCAGGGTGAAAACCATAGCTTGGAGCAGCCCGATCAGAAGTTCGAGAAAGTAAAACGGCAGAGGCAGCACAACGCTGGACGCGTAGGCGACAAAATCCGGCATGCCGAGCTTTTTGCCCAGCGTCAACATGGTCACGAGAAGGTTTTCGCCGGCAAACACGTTGCCGAAAAGACGCAAAGAGAGCGAAACCGGTCGGAAGGCAATGGAGACAACCTCAATCACTCCCACC
>JBILDG010000171.1:0-4648 GCA_044352715.1 Chthoniobacterales bacterium
GAACTGCGCTTCGCCCTCAACGAAGACTTCCAGATCAGCGTCGCCCCGGTGCCCCGTATCGAGGAACTCATCGCGCAATATTACGAGTCCACGGACTACGCGGCCGAAGGCTTCTCGACCCTCTCGCAAAAGGAACTCCGCGAGCAACTGAGCGAGTTGTCCAGCAAAGCCTCCGGACAACTCAGCGACGACGAGCGGGCTCAATACGTCACCCAAATCATCGACAACCTCATCGACATCGGCATCAAAGCCAAAGCCAGCGACATCCATTTCGAGCCTTTCGAGGGATTCATGGATGTGCGCATGCGGGTGGACGGCACGCTCCGCTCCCTTTTGACCAAAAGCGACCGCAAGGCCTACAGCGCCATCTCCCGCGAACTCATCTCGCGCGTCAAAATCATCTCGAATCTCAACATTGCTGAAAGTCGCCTGCCCCAAGACGGCCGCATCCAACGCTCGATCATCCGTGACGGCAAACCGTTTCCGATCGACCTTCGCGTGTCCACACTGCCCACGCAATTCGGCGAGAGTGTCGTGCTGCGTATTTTGGACCGTTCGGCCGTCCAACTCGATCTCGACAAGCTCGGCGTGCCGGAACGGGTGAAAAAAACTCTCCGCGACATGATCAAGCTGCCCAACGGCATCATCATTGTCACCGGCCCCACCGGCTCCGGAAAAACGACCACGCTGTATGCCTGCCTGAGAGAAATCAACGATCCTGAGTCCAAACTCCTCACAGCCGAGGATCCCGTCGAATACGACATCGACGGCATCATGCAGGTGCCCGTGAACGAAGGCATCGGACTTGATTTTGCCCGCTGTCTGCGGGCCTTTCTCCGCCAAGACCCCGACCGCATCCTCGTCGGTGAAACGCGCGACCTCGAGACCGCGCAGATCGCCATCCAAGCCTCGCTCACCGGCCACTTGGTGTTCACCTCGCTGCACACAAACGACTCGACGGGCGCCGTCACCCGCCTCATCGACATGGGTGTCGAACCATTCCTCATTTCCGCGTCCCTCGAGCTTATCGTCGCGCAGCGCCTCGTCCGTCGCATCTGCCCGAAATGCATCGAACCCTACGAACCGACCGACGATGAACTCATGCTCCTCGGACTCTCCGCGCATGAGGTCGGGGACAAGCAATTCTACAAAGGGCGCGGCTGCGAAGATTGCAATGAAACGGGCTACAAGGGCCGCAAAGGGATTTACGAGACCCTCCGGCTCAATGACACGTTGCGCG
This sequence comes from Chthoniobacterales bacterium, assembly GCA_044352715.1. Taxonomy (GTDB): domain Bacteria; phylum Verrucomicrobiota; class Verrucomicrobiia; order Chthoniobacterales; family JACTMZ01; genus JACTMZ01. Next base: position 1,241 of record JBILDG010000171.1, read on the forward strand.
AAATGGTGAACCAGCGCGCGCCGGGCGTGGTGTTGCGGCAAAAAGCCATCGAGCTCGGCATGCGCACACTCCGCGAGGAAGGGTTGCAGGCCATCTTCGATGGCGAAACAACCGTCGAAGAAGTGCTCAAATACACCTAAGCCGGCCCCAGCCAGCGGGAAAGTCCCCCGCGTTGGACGATCCAACGCCAGACAAACCAGGCGACCAAAAGCCCGACCAGAGCGCCGGCAGCCACATCGCTGACATGGTGCGCGTTGAGTTGCACGCGCGACCATGCGGTCAACACGGCCACGGCCAACCCGGCACTCCCCGCCAAACGGCGCGAGAAGAATAACGGAAAGAAAAACCCGAAAGCGCACGAGGAGTGGGACGACGGGAAAGCTTGGAAATCATGGCGCAGGGAAACCCACTCCCCGCCACTCTTCGGACCATACCAGCCGTGCTCGACGTTCTCCACCCGCGGTCGAACCCGCCCCGTGCCGAGTTTGATGAGATTGGTTATCAAGCCGGCGATCACTCCCGACAAAATCATCGCCACCAAAATCCGCGCCCAATCGCGGCGCTTCATTCGCAGCGCGACTCCCAAGGCCACGATGCCGCCTCCCAGCAAAAACGGAAAGTCTCCATAGCGGGAGAAGAAGCGCGCCAGTCCGATCAGCCCCGCGCCGTAGCCGTCGCGCACCGCTTCCAGCACGGTTTGATCCACCGCGTAAATGCCGGCGATGGTCAGCATGAAGAAGAGCACCGCGCACCCGACCACCCAGCGAATATTGCCATCTTTCATTTCAAGCCTCCGAGCTTGCGGAGCGTTTTGGCCTCGGCTGCCGTCAGGGGCATCACGCTCAGTCGAGATTGCCTGAGCAGGGCGATATCGGCCAGCGAGGGATCGGCTTTGATCTGCTCCAAAGTCACCGGCGATTTGCAGGCAGCCACTGGCACGAGATCGACACAAGACCAGTCGCCTTCATTGGCCGTCTTGTCGGGATAAGCCTCTCGGTGGACCCGCGCCAAACCGACCACACACTTGCCGGTCACGCTGTGATAGTAGAAAACTTCGTCCCCGCACTTCATCGCCCGGAGATTGTTGCGGGCTTGAAAATTGCGGACTCCCGTCCACGCCGTGCGGCCATCGCGCACAAATTGCTCCCACGGATATGAGTCCGGCTCTTGTTTGACCAACCAGTAGTTCTTCATTGGACGATCGACTCTTCACTCAATCGGCCGGCGATGAAATCACGGATGTTTTCCACCGTGCCGAGATTGATCCGCTCCATGGCTTCGACGCTGTTGAAGCCGACGTGCGGAGTAAAAAAGACATTCTCATGCGCCAGCAATTGGCGGTTGCGGATAATACCCTGCAACTCGCGCAAGCGCTCTTCCCGTCGCTCGGGATCTCCCCCCGGCGTGGTCATGGCATGGATTTTCTGGACGATCTGGGCGCCGATAATTCCTGATGGTTCAGCCCGGAAAGCGGTGTCGTCCTCCAGAACATCCAAGCCCACTCCGCCCACCTGTCCGCTTTTGAGCCCTTCGAGCAAAGCATCGATGTCCACGAGCGCACCACGGGCGGTATTGATCAAAATCACGCCATGCTTGCATCGCGCCAAACGCGAGGCGTTGAGCATGTGGCGTGTGCCGGGGGTCAGCGGGATGTGCAAAGTGATGATGTCGGACGTGCGGAGCAGACAGTCCAAGGTCACGTATTCGAAACCCAGGTCCTTGGCCAGCCGGGGGTCGCGCCGACGGTCAAATCCCACACACTGCATGCCAAAAGCGCGGGCTATGGCGATCGCCTGACGTCCGACCCGCCCGACTCCGATGACACCGAGAGTTTTCCCGCGCAGCTCGATCCCGCGCAAACGCTCGCTTCTGCCATGGCCGCGATTTTTGGAATCCAGGCAATGACGCAGCTTGCGCGTCACCCCGAGGATGAGAGCAAAGGTGTGCTCGGCCACCGTAGCCGCACCGTAATCAGGCACGTGGGTGAGCGTCACCCGGCGTTTCGACGCCGCTTTCAAGTCGAGGTGATCGACCGCCGTGGAACGCGTCGCAACCATCCGGAGCTTGGGATGGGTGCGCAAAAAACCGGGGCCGACGCGGGAGTTCACAAAGACGGAAACAATCTGCGCATCGCGCGGGACATCCTCGATCGTGTCCACGAACTCGACCTCATGGCCTTCGAGGCTTTCCGCGAAAAACGGCTGCTCGTCATCCTCGGTCTCGACAAAAACAATTTTCATCTGCTTGAACCGCGAAATGCTTTTGCCCCCGCAGCCACATCAGAGTCTAATCCCCCTCACGCATGAGACGAGGCCTATTTGTCAGTTTCGAAGGTTCCGAAGGTTGTGGCAAATCCACCCAGATCGGCCACCTCGCATCGTGGATCGGCTCGCATGGTCTCGCTTACCTCACCACCCGCGAGCCGGGTGGAACCGCCGCCGGCGACCAGATCCGTCACCTCCTGCAACACGCTCCGGAAGGTCACGGACTCGTGCCCGAGGCGGAGCTGCTCCTCTTCGCGGCCAGCCGCGCCCAACTCGTGCGCGAAGTCATTCGCCCGGCCTTGACCGCCGGTCAGACCGTCATTTGTGACCGCTTCCACGACTCGACCGCTGTTTACCAGGGCGTCGCCCGCCGGCTCGAATTCTCAGAGGTCGAAATGATCAATACCTTTGCCATCGGGGCAACGCTCCCCGACATCACATTTCTCCTCGATATGGATGCCCATCACGCCTACGCCCGGCTGCACAAACGGCCCGGTCCGGCGGATCGCATGGAAAGCGAACCGCTCGCGTTTTACCAAGCGGTGCGCGACGGCTACCTGCGGATAGCCGGAAATGAACCCGACCGCTTCGTCATCCTCGATGCATCATTGCCCGAAAAGGCCATCGCGGAAAAAATCCAACAAACTCTGCTCGAACGATTCCATGGCTTTTTTGCCCGCTGACATCCTCGAACGCCTGCGGCGGTCGCGCGAGATCGGCCGCCTGCCCCACGCCATGCTCATCACCGGCACTCCCGGCAGCGGACGTGTGCGCTTGGCCATGGAAATCGCCGCCATGGTCAACGAGACCACCGCGGATGCCATCGCCGCGCACCCCGATATCCACACACTGGAGCCGGAGTCCAAATCCCGACGCATTGTGGTCGATGTTTTCAAAGAGTTCTGCGGGCGCTTCTTTTCCACCAGCTTCCGCCCGGGCGCGGTCAAGACCGGCATTATCATCGATGCGGATCGCCTGCACGTGAACGCCGCCAACGCCTTCCTCAAAACCCTCGAGGAGCCGCCGCCGAATTGTCTTTTCATCCTGGTGACCACCAACCCGGGACTTCTGCCCGTCACCATCGTATCGCGCTGCGCCCACTTTCCCCTGCGCACGGCCGAACCGCCTGCACTCGACTCTCCCT
>JBILDG010000172.1:0-4624 GCA_044352715.1 Chthoniobacterales bacterium
ACGCTTGCCGGCACAACCTCGCCTATTGGGAAGGGGCCGATTACCTGGGACTCGGTCCGAGCGCGTGGTCCACGGTTGGCGACCGGCGCTGGCAAAATTTGCCCGACACGGCCGCCTATGTCCGAGGCATCCAAGCCGGCGTGCGCCCTCTGAATAGTGAGGAGATTTTGCCTGCCGCAACCCGCGAGGCGGAAAAAATCGCCTTCGGACTTCGCATGAACGCCGGCGTTGATCCGGCGCGTTTGGCCGAGAAGCACGAACTCGTAACCGGACTACGCCGCGAGGGATTGCTCGAAGATCACGGACCACGTGTCCGCCTCACGCCGCGCGGGCGTCTGCTCGCCGACGAAATCGCGGCGGAGTTGATGTAAGAAAAAAGGGCGCCCGTCGGGCGCCCTTGTGAGATTTGCTGTGTAGACCGGCTTAGTAGCCGCCGCGATCACCACGGTCACGGTAGCCTCCGCCACCACCGCCGCCGCCTCGGTATCCGCCACCGCCACCGCCGCGATAGCCTCCGCCACCGCCGCCGCGACGCTCATAGCCGCCACCGCCACCACCGCCACGCGGGCGATCTTCACGGGGACGGGCTTCGTTGACTTGGATGGTACGGCCTTCCATGTCGGCACCGTGGAATTTTTCGACAGCTGCCGCTGCCTCTTCATCGGTCGAGAAGGTGACAAAGCCAAAGCCGCGCGAACGGCCGGTCTGACGATCAAGGGCGATCATGACATCGGTCACGGTGCCCACTTGTCCGAAGGTGTCGCGAAGCGAGTCTTCGGTGCTGCTGAAGGGGAGATTCCCCACATAGAGTTTGTTTCCCATAGTGTTGTTTGTTGTGTTTTTCTGCCAGGCAACAAGCGATCCGATCAATTTCCCGTGGACTTCACGGTGCCTGCGCGAAAACTCACGAACGTTAACTCAACCCGTGGGCGGCGCTTTCTGACCTAAACTTGCTAACTGTCGATGGTGACCATCGCCGGAAACACGCAAAGCGCAAGCGAAATCAAAATGCCGCCGCTGCTCATTCCTGCTCTCCGTCGCCGAAGTGTTTGCCGGGAACCAAATACCTTCCCACATATTCCATCACCGCCTCGCGCAACGGCGTGACCCCGTCCGCGTAACCGGTGGAAAGGAGCTTCCCGATATTTGCCTGGGTGAAGTATTGGTATTGCGTCCGCAGCGTCTCCGGCATGTCAATGAACTCGATACTTGGCTTGCGCCCGAGCGCTTCGAAAATCGGATGCACCAAATCGAGCCATGTATTTGCCTGGCCGGATCCGATATTGAACAGGCCGCCGGCACTCTTCGTCGCCGCCAAGTGCAATGTCATGGCCACGGCATCTTTCACGTAGAGAAAGTCGCGCTTTTGCCCGCCGTCCGGGTAGTCGGGGTGGTAACTTTTGAAAAGCTTCACCTGCCCGGTCTCCTCGATCTGGCGCCACGCTTTGCTCACCACGCTGCGCATATCCCCTTTGTGCTCCTCGTTCGGACCGAAAATATTGAAGTATTTCAATCCGACTATGCGGTCGAGATAGCCCTCGCGCTGCGCATGAACATCAAACAACTGCTTTGAATAACCGTAGGCATTGAGCGGGCGCCACGCACCCAGATTGTCCGAGGTGTCATCCATCCCGGCCGCGCCATCCCCGTAAGTGGCGGCCGAAGACGCATAGACAAAGCGCGCCCCCTGCTTGAGCGCCCACTCGGCGAGCATCCGCGTGCAACCGAAGTTGTTCTGCAACAAATAAGCTGCGTCGCGCTCGGTCGTGGAAGAGCAGGCACCCAGATGAAAAACATGCGTGAATTTTCCGAACGCTCCCGCTTTGCGTTCCAGTTGCGCATAAAACTCGTCGGCCTCCACATAATCCTCGAACCGCAGCGGAGACAAGTTGCGCCATTTCTCGCTGGTGCCGAGCTCATCCACCACGACGATGCGATCTTGGCCGTGGCGGTGATTGAGTGCTCCGACCAGCACGCTCCCGATAAACCCGGCCCCGCCCGTGACAAGAATGCGCGGCGAACCCGAGAAAGTGCCGGCAGCACGGTCCCCACGCCGGACCGGTTTCTTTTTGGAGGATTTTGCTTTCGCCATATTTCGTTCGAGCGTAGCCGCCTTACACCGCCACAAGCAATCCCTTCGGATTGCCAGCGCGTCAGCCGAACCGTAGCATTCGATCCATGTTGTCACCCCGCTGGGAAACGCGGGATCCCGTGGATCCTGCCATCGCGCAAAAACTTGCCGGAGAGTTGGGTGTTTCGCCTTTGCTCGCCAGCCTGCTCGCCGCCCGGGACGTGACCGATCCCGGCGAGGCGGAGAACTTTTTGCATCCGCGCCTAGCCTCCCTGCCCGATCCACTGGAAACACCCGGATTGAGGGACGTGGCCCGACGCTTAGCGCAAGCGGTCGACCGTCGCGAAAAGGTAGTGCTTTACGGGGATTATGACGTGGACGGCGTGACGTCACTTGCCATCCTCCATCGATTTTTATCGGGTCTGGGCCTGGAAACAAACTGGTTCCTGCCGCTGCGCGAATCCGAAGGCTACGGACTGAGCCGCGACGGCTTGGACCGCGTGTTCTCCACCATGCACCCCGGCCTCATCGTCGCTTTGGACTGCGGGACCTCCTCCCATGAGGAGGCCGCTTGGCTGGCCGAGTGCGGCGTCGATCTGCTCATCGTGGACCACCACGAGCCGAAAAACGGTCCGGCCCGATGCGCGGCCTTGGTCAATCCCAAGGTCTCCGGCGGCAACACCGACCTCTGCACGGCGGCGCTTGTTTTCAAACTTTGCCACGGCATCCAAAAAATCACCGGACGTCGCGAGCCCGATTTGCGCGATTTCCTCGACCTCGCCGCCATGGGCACCATCTGCGACCTGGCCCCGCTGCGCGGTGAAAACCGTATTATCGTCCGCCACGGGCTTGCCCGCCTGAGCCACACCAAATGGATCGGCCTGCGCAAGCTCATGGAAGTGGCCTCCGTGGTTCCGCCGGTCACGACCACCGAGGTCGGGTTCCGCTTGGGACCACGCCTCAACGCGGCCGGACGACTCAACACCGCGGAGGCCGCATTGAAATTGCTGATCACCGAAGATGCCGGCGAAGCACGGCGGCTGGCCCTAGAACTCGATAGCTGCAACCGCGAGCGCCAAGACCTCGAACAACAAGTGCTCGAATCCGCGCTGGCGGAGCTGGAAAAGCATTTCGATCCTGCGCGGGACAGCGCGATCGTGGTCGGTGGCAACGGCTGGCACAGCGGCGTGGTCGGTATCGTCGCCTCGCGCTTGTGCCGCAAATACCACCGTCCGGCCCTCGTGATCGGATTCGACGAGAGCGGTGAAGGGCATGGCAGCGGCCGCAGCATCGACGGACTTTCTTTGGTCGAAGCTCTGGCCGATTGCGCCGAACTGCTCGGCCCGTTCGGAGGCCATCACATGGCGGCTGGATTGAATGTCCACCGCGAGCATTTCGAAGCATTTCGCTCAAAATTCATGCGGGCGGCCGCCGACCGCCTGCAACCGCAGGATCTCCTGCCACGCATCCGTCTCGACGCCCGGGTCGATGTCTCCGAGCTCGACCAATCACATCTGGAGGAACTCGCCCTGCTCGAACCCTGCGGAATGGGCAATCCTGCCCCCCTGTTTTACGCCCGCGCCGTGGCACCGGTTCACGGTCCGGATGTTCTCAAGGAAAAGCATGTACGCTTCCGTGTGCGCGGACGCGAGGAGTTGCTGGCGGCAATTTATTTCAACGGCGCGCGGGATGATTTTCCGCGTGCGCCGTGGGACGTGGCCTTCAAGCTCGTGCGCAACGAATACCGGCAACGCGTGAGCCTGCAACTCGAAGTGCAACATTTGCGCACCGCCTCTTGAACATGCCGCCCGGCTACCACTGCCCGCACTGCCAAGCGCAGATCGACCTCGCGGACACAAACATCGCGACCGATCTGGCCCTCTGCCGCGCCTGCGGACGCTCTGTGCCTTTCTCGAGCATTGCCGCACAAGATGAACTCGCGACCGTCGATCTCTCCGCACCGCCCAAGGCTTTGCGGGTGGAAAGCAATCTCATCGAGGGGATCACTCTTACTTACCGCAAGACGCCGCTCGTTGTTTTCTTCCTCATCCCCTTCACGGCCCTTTGGTCGGGCTTTTCGATGTGGGGCATCTACGCAAGGCAAATTACCAGTGGGAAATTCGATCTCGGCACAAGTCTATTCGGGCTACCCTTTCTTGTCGGCACGATCTTTCTTGTCTCGCTCATCGTCTTCATGCTCTTCGGTTGCTGGCGCATCCGCGTGGGGCGGGGACACTGCCGCGCGTTCGTGGGCATCGGACCCCTCGGTCGCCGGCGCGAAATCTCCCTCGCGCCCGGCACCGCGGTCCGCTTGGAAATGAGCAGCTGGAAAAAGAACAACGTCGCGCAGCGCGAGATCGTGGTCACCTCGGGCAATGACAAAATAAAATTCGGTGCCATGCTGCCCGATCCGGCGCGCGTCTTTATCGCGGCCACCCTTCAGTATGCGATCCTCGCGCATTGACCGGAGAAACTTCTGCCGCGAGATCGGAGAAAGAAATGGAGCCATGGGGATTCGAACCCCAGACCTCCTCAATGCCATTGAGGCGCTCT
>JBILDG010000173.1:0-4585 GCA_044352715.1 Chthoniobacterales bacterium
CTGACCGCCGTCGCGCTTTCCGCCAACATGGCGCTTGTTCGCACCGGGGCGTCGCGATGGGCGTGGACTTCGGGGACGGCTTGGGGCTTGTCGCTGTGGGTGTCGTGGTACGAACCACTCGTTCTTTTGCTGTCGCAAGAATTCGCCCGGGCTGTGGTTTTGCGGCGAGCCGCTTGGCCGCCGGCATGGCGACGCGGTTTGGCACTGGCCGGAGGCATCGCGGTGGCGGCGTGGGCTGTGGAAGGTTTTCGTAATCCATGGCCGGACAACGAAGTGCGGGAGTTTTTCGATCGCTGGGCATTGCTGCTGGGCGAACTCCAGGGTGCCGATCCGCGCACCATGTTTGCCTGGACCGGTTGGCTGCTCGTGCCCGCTCCCCTGTTGTTGATTTGGGACTTTTACCGCCGCCGCGATCCGCTGGCGCTGATCGTGTTGATTTTGCTGGCAATCGTGACGGGGCTGACCGGTTGGCAAGCGAGGTGGAATCCGTGGCTCGCCCTGATTTTTTGCCTCGCACTTCCATGGATACTGCGGCCGCTGTGCAAAATTTGGATCGTCTGGACCGTTTTCTTGCTCAGCCTCTGGCCCCTCGCCTCCGCGTGGGACTCGCGGCTGCTGCCAAATCAAAACGAAAAGACGCAGCGGCGCGAAAAAATCACCGAGGAAGCTTTGCTCGAAGAAGCCGCCGCCTTCCTTGGCCAACAACCACGCGGCGGGGTAATCGCGCCGTGGTGGATTTCCCCGGCGCTGGCGCGCTTCAGCGGGCAACCCATGGTCGGCGGCACGTCCCATCAAAGCTTGCCGGGCATCGTCGACACGGCGCGATACTTTCTGGGCGAAAATGACGAAACCGCCCTCCGGATTCTTCGTAAACGCCAAGTTCATTACGTGGTCACCGACGCGCCGGAGCGGGTCGTGCCAACATCCGCCGCGCTACTCGGTATCATCACGCCCGAAAAACCGCTGATCGTACGATTGGCCGGCGGCAAAGATGTTCCACCTAACTTGGAAGCCGCATTCGCCAACGCCTACTTCCGCATTTATAAAGTCAGGAATGAGTGAGTTTGATTTTGTCGTAATCGGAGGCGGCAGTGCCGGTTACGCCGCCGCCCGCACCGCTGCCAAAGAGGGCCTCCGCACCGCCGTGATCGATGGCGCGAAAGAACTCGGCGGTCTTTGCATCCTAAGAGGCTGCATGCCGAGCAAGACGCTCATCGAGTCGGCCAACCGCATGATGGAAATCCGTGAAGCCGGCGCATTCGGTCTTTCGGTGAAAGGCGCCACATTCGACGGCGCCCGGGTCATCGAGCGCAAAAAACGCCTCATCGCCGAATTCGCCCGTTACCGCACCGAACAACTTGAGCAAGGCCAATTCACACTCATCCGCGGACACGCCCGCTTTCTCGATGCCCACACCATTGTCGTGGCTCTTCTCCATGGCGGAGAACAAATTCTGCACGCCCGCGCCGTTCTCGTGGCGACCGGCTCGGTCGTCCGCCGACCGGATATTTCAGGACTGGGCGACGCCGCTCCCATGACGAGCGACGCCGTGCTCGACAATCCTCATCCACCCGCATCACTCATCGTTCTCGGCGCCGGACCTGTCGCGCTCGAGATGGCGCATTACCACACCGGTCTCGGCTCGCACGTGACCGTCATCCAACGCAGCCGTCACATCCTCAGCTCGATGGACACCGATGTGGGTGATGCCGTGCAACAAGGCATGGCGCGGCACGGCACGCATTTTGTCCTCGGCAGCCGCATCGTCACCGCCGGTCGCAGTCCCCGCGGCAAATGGGTGCGTGCGGCCCGCGACGACCGCGAGGAAACTTTCGAGGCGGACGAAATTCTCCTCGCTCTCGGGCGCGACCCTGCCACCGCCCACCTTGACCTCCCCGCCGCCGGTCTTGATATCACCCGCGGTCAACCCCTCGTCACAACCGACACACAAGAGACCGCCGTGCCGCATATTTTCGGGGCGGGAGATGTCACCGGCAAACTCGAGATTGTCCACATTGCCATCGAGCAAGGCGAGATCGCGGCGCGCAACGCTGCCCGTCTCATCCGCGGCCGCGGCGAGCCGCTGGAAAAAATCGATTACCGGCTGCGTTTGTTTGCCGTTTTCACGCAACCCGAGGCCGCCATGGTCGGTCTGACCGAGGCCGAGGCGAAAAATCTCGGGATGGATGTTGCCGTCGCCACACACCCTTTCGACGACCACGGAAAATCGATGGTCCAAGGAAAAATCGACGGATTTGTCAAGCTCATGGCCGACCGCGCCACGGGCGAACTGCTCGGCGGTGCAGTTGTCGGCCCACATGCCTCGGAATTGATTCACGAGGTTGTTGTCGCCATGAATTACCACGCCACGGTGGCCGAATTTCTGCGCATTCCGCACTACCACCCCACTCTCAGCGAAATCTGGACCTACCCGGCGGAGGAGTTGGCCGCTGGCACCTGACGAGAGCTTTGATTTTGACAGCATCGGGCCAAGCCTTAACTTGGGAGCTCATTCAACAATGAACCTAAGCAACCTAGTAAATCCTTCTATGAGCGAACCAACCACCGGCGGAGCCAACCGCAACCACCTCTCCAGCGATGTCGAAATCAAAGGAACCCTCAAGTTCCAGAACGACCTCGTCTTTGACGGAAAAATCGAGGGGGAAATCCAATCGAACGCCACCCTTACCGTTGGCAAAAGCGCCCACGTGCAAGGGGAAGTGAAATCGAAAGCCATTATTATCCACGGCTCCGTGCAGGGCAACATCGAGGCCGTCGAGCGCATCGAACTCAAAGCCACCGGCCAACTCATCGGCGACCTGCGCGCCGCCCGGATCATGGTCGAGGACGGCGCAACTTTCGTCGGCAAGTCCGAGGTCAGCCCAAACAAATCATCCCTGCCTCGCCCCGGCTCCAACGCTCCCGCGCCTGAACAGCCCAAAAAAGGATTGATTTAAGGCGCCCGCGCCATGCCGGCCCGCATTGCCAAACAGGCCGTCACATGCCCCCACTGCGGGGGCATGCAGCAGGAATCGGCAGGGGTCATCAGCACCTTCTGCCGTTCCTGCGGGCAGCACTTTACGATCGGCGGAAAAACTCCCGCCGCTCCGGCAGCTCCGACCTCAGCCCAGCCGTCGGGCCTTCTCCGCAAACTGGAACCATTGGCTTCGCGCCTGCTTGTGTGGGCCGAGCCATGGATCCTGGGTAACCAGCCGGTCATCGAGAAATGTCGAGAGCTCTACGAGCGATGGCGGCCGCCCGAATTTCGCCGCGTGCGCTGCCATCAATGCGGCCGTATTCACCAAGCTCCCTATCAGGCCGCGTCCACGGAATGTCCGAACTGCCACACGCACATCGATCTGGTTGATGTGCTCATCGAGAAACGGGTTGGCCGCGTCGTTTGCACCCGGGGCAAACTGACGATCAAAAAATTCGGTTACCTCAACAACCAGACGACCATCTGCGGATCGGCCGATATCGGCGGCGGTGCGGCCGGCAAACTTTTTTGCGATGGCGAAACAAAGATCCGCACAGTCGGACGTCTCAATTGCGAGATCGGCTCGCGACGAGTGCGCGTGGAGAAAGGAGCCGATGTGGTCGTGGCTCACCCTATCCGCGTTCACGACATGATCGTGCAGGGCAAGCTGACCGCCCGCATTTATTGCAACGGCACGCTGCGGATCCTCAAGCGCGGCTTTCTCAAAGGCGAAGTCCACGCCCGCTCCATCATGGTGGACAAAGGCGGCTTGCTGCAGGCCGAGCTCAACATCGGGCACTTCGACGAAATCGACCCCGGCGTGCTCGGCACCCCGCAGGAGCGCAGCTGTTACATGGCCCTCGAAGACGCGCCACCCGACGTCAAACAGGCCTCCTTGAAAATCTGATCGAACCACGGCGAGCTTTGATATTGAAGCTGCCGCCCCGACACCGTTAACTCTCGTCCTTGCGGCACAGGCGCCGCATTTTGCATTTATGCCGAGCCTCGATATTTTTCTACAGCCGGAGGTTTTCCTCATCTGGACCTCCTTGCTCAAAACCGCCGCCATCTTGGGGGTGGTTCTCACCATGGTGGCCTACTCTGTATGGGCCGAGCGCAAGGTGAGCGCGTTCATTCAAGATCGCATCGGCCCGAACCGTGTGGGATGGGCCGGTCTCATCCAACCCATTGCCGACGGCGTGAAGCTTCTTCTCAAGGAAAACTTCGTCCCGGCGGGCGTGAACAAATTTTACTTCAGCATCGCGCCCAGTCTTTCGATGGTGCCGGCTTTGCTTGTGCTGGCGGTGCTGCCCTTCGGCAGCACGCTGTTCGGCGTCCCCATGGTGATCGCCAATCTCGACGTCGGCATCCTCTGGGTTTTTGCCGTCTCGTCGCTCGGGGTTTATGGCATCGTGCTGGCCGGGTGGTCGTCCAATTCCAAATACCCGTTCCTCGGCGGCATCCGCTCCAGTTCGCAAATGATCTCCTACGAGCTGTCGCTCGGGCTATCCGTCATTCCCGTCTTCATGACCATCGGCACGCTGAATCTCGGCGAGATCGTGCAATACCAAGCCCAGAACGGCTGGGTGGTTCTGCCCGCCTGGATCA
>JBILDG010000174.1:0-4534 GCA_044352715.1 Chthoniobacterales bacterium
CCCTCGAGCGAGACGGCCGAGCGGCCGGTGGACACGCAAAAAGTGCAGACCGTTTCCATCGACCGCAATGACGTGCTCAAGCTCAACATGGATCCCGTCACTCCCGCCGAGTTGGAACAAAAACTCAGCGCCCTGCGGCAAAGCGATCCGCAAGTCGCCGTGGTGGTGCGTCCGCACCGCGATCTGCCCGTGCAGAAATTCATCTCGGTGATGGATGTCATTTCCAAATCCGGCATCACCAAAGTCGGCGTGATGACGCGCCCCGAGGAAAGTTGACGCGCCATGGATGAACGGCGTTTCCGGCGCACGGTGTTCGCCGTGGCGTTGCTCCACGCGGTGCTGATTGGCCTGCTGGTCTGGTGGAGCACGCGCGAAGTGAAAAAGCCCCAACCGCAGATTACATGGATGAACCCCGCGCAGTTCACCGAGATTGAGGAAATCGAGGAGGACGAACCTTCGCCAACACCCGCGCCCACCCCGGTTCCGACACCAGCGCCTGAGGAGAAGCTCGACGCGCCTGTATCGACCGCCCCCAGCGATATCAAGCTGCCCACCCCGACACCAACCCCCACGCCGCCCCCAACTCCCAAACCCAGTCCCAGCCCGAAGCCCTCGCCAAAGCCGACTCCTACCCCGACACCCACTCCGAAGCCGACGCCTAAGCCGACCCCCAAAGCTTCACCGACTCCCAAGCCCACGCCCAAACCCAGTCCGAAGCCATCGCCCAAGCCTTCACCCAAAGCGTCTCCCAGTCCCAGCCCGAAGCCCTCGCCAAAACCTTCCCCCAAGGCCACCCCGCAGCCCACGCCCAAAGCATCGCCCACCGAGGCTCCCAAGGCCGAAAAAGCTGAAGCCGCTTCCGATGCGCCGACTGGAGCCCCTGTGCGCAAGGCCGAGGCCGCCAGCGGCTCTTCGTCCCCCGGCACCAGCCCGAGCGACTTCGGTTGGTATCATGAACTCATCCACGACCGCTTCTTCGGTGTCTGGGACCAGCCGACCAGCATCGTCGGCTCGGCCAACTTCACCACGACCCTCCGCATCACGATCGCGGCCGATGGGCGCATCAGCAATTTTCGCGTCGTCCGTTCTTCCGGCAATGTCGTGATGGACGAAAGCGTGCTCGCCGCCGCCCGCCGCGTGCTCAAGATCGATGCTCCGCCCAAAAACCTCGTTACCGGCGGATCTTACGAAGTGAACATCAATTTTGAGTTGCAGTGACGGGCCCCAATCGTGCCTTGACCTCCCTCGGGCATCGTCCTTGAATTAGCGGTCCTCCCAAAACCACAGCACAACAATCAGGACACACAAAACATGACTAAAATCGGTATCAATGGTTTCGGGCGCATCGGGCGTTTGGTATTTCGCGCGATTGCGGAACAAGGACTTCTGGGCAAAGACTTTCAGGTCGTCGCCGTCAACGACCTCGTCCCGGCTGACAATCTCGCTTATCTCGTCAAATACGACTCCACGCAGGGCAAATTCCAAGGCACGGTATCGAGCGAAAAATCCTCGCCCTCCGCTGCTGAGGACGACGTGCTCGTCGTGAACGGCCAGAAGATCAAATGCCTCGCCGTGAAAGAGGGCCCGGCCGCCATTCCGTGGAAAGACCATGGCGTGGATATCGTGCTCGAATGCACCGGCCTTTTCACCGAAGCCGAGAAAGCCAAAGGTCACCTTGCTGCCGGCGCCAAGAAAGTCATCATCTCCGCTCCGGCCAAGGGCGAAGACATCACCGTCGTGATGGGCGTCAATGACGACAAATACGACGCGGCCAAGCACAACATCATTTCCAACGCCAGCTGCACGACGAACTGCCTCGCGCCCGTCGTCTCCGTCCTTCTCAAAGAGGGCTTCGGCGTCGAAGAAGGTCTCATGACCACCGTGCACAGTTACACTGCCACGCAGAAGACGGTGGACGGTCCTTCCAAGAAAGACTGGAAGGGCGGACGTGCCGCGGCCATCAACATTATTCCTTCGACCACCGGTGCCGCCAAAGCTGTCGGCCTCGCCATTCCCGAGATCAAGGGCAAGCTCACTGGCATGTCCTTCCGCGTGCCCACGCCGACCGTCTCGGTCGTCGATCTCACGGTCAAAACCACCAAAGAGACCAGCTACAAGGAAATCTGCGCGGCCATGAAAAAAGCCAGCGAGACCTACCTCAAAGGCATCCTCGCCTACACCGAGGACGAAGTGGTCTCCTCCGACTTCATCCATGACACCTCGTCGAGCATCTTCGACGCCGGTTCGGGCATCGAGCTCAACAGCAAATTCTTCAAGCTCGTGAGCTGGTATGACAACGAGTGGGGTTACAGCAACCGCTGCGTGGACCTTCTCAAGAAAGTCGCCGCCAAACTCTGATCGACTGATTCACTTCACGGCGCCCGAGGCAACCCGGGCGCCGTTTCCATCTCCGCAAGCCATGGGTAAATTTCAAACTCTCCGCGACCTCGACCTCGCCGGCAAACGCGCCCTCATCCGTGTGGACTTCAACGTCCCGCAGGACAAAGCCACCGGCGCCATCACCAATAACCAGCGCATCGTCGCCGCGCTCCCGACCATCCAGCATGTCCTCGACCGCGGCGGCTCCGTGGTTTTGATGAGTCATCTCGGACGCCCCAACGGCCAGAAGGTCGAAAAATTCACGCTCAAGCCCGTCGCCGCGGAGTTGGAAAAACTTCTCGGCAAGCCCGTGAAATTCGTTCCCGAGTGCTCCGGCCCCGTCGCCGAAGAAGCCTGCGCCGCGCTCAAGCCCGGCGAAGTCGTGCTGCTCGAAAATCTCCGCTTCCACATCGAGGAAGAGGGCAAAGCGAAGCAGGAAGACGGCACCTCGGTGAAAGCCGATCCGGCCAAAGTCGCTGCCTTCCGCGCCAGCCTTAGCAAGCTCGGCGACGTTTACGTCAACGACGCCTTCGGCACCGCGCACCGTGCCCACTCGTCCATGGTCGGCGTCGCCCTCCCGCAAAAAGCCGCCGGCTTTCTCATGGAGAAAGAACTTACCGCCTTCGCCGCGGTTCTCGACCATCCCAAGCGCCCGCTGCTCGCCATCCTCGGCGGTGCGAAGATTGCCGACAAAATCCCGCTCATCACCAACCTTCTCGAAAAGGCCGACGAAATCATCATCGGTGGCGGCATGGCCTACACCTTCAAGAAAGTGCTCAACGGCATGGAAATCGGCGGCAGCCTCTTCGATGCCGAAGGTGCCAAGATTGTCGCCGACCTCGTGGCCAAGGCCGAAGCCCGCGGCGTTAAGCTCATCTTCCCCGTGGACTACGTCTGCGCGGACGCCTTCTCCGCCGACGCCAACACGCAAGCGGCCGATGACTCCACCGGCATCCCCGCCGGTTGGGAAGGCCTCGACGCCGGCCCCAAATCCATCGCGCTCTATCGCGAAGCCATTCTCCGCGCCAAAACGATCATCTGGAACGGCCCTCCGGGCGTGTTCGAGTTCGACAAATTTTCCGGCGCGACCAAAGCCATGTCCGAAGCCGTGGCTGAAGCGACTGCCAACGGCGCGACCACCGTGGTCGGCGGCGGCGACACCGCGACAGCCGCGAAGAAATTCAAAGTGGCCGACAAGGTCAGCCATTGCTCGACCGGCGGCGGTGCGAGCCTTGAGTTTCTCGAAGGCAAAGTGCTCCCCGGCGTGGCGGCCTTGGAAAGCTGAACGTCCTCCGGGCATTTGCCACGGACCCGATGCAAACCTAACTTCTCCCATCACCCGAATCCGCAACGGTTCCATCCGCCATGTTCAAATTCCTTCATCGGCAGCAGTTGGTGAAAAAAGGCCTCGCCTGCGGCAAGTCCCGCCGCACGGTCGAGGAGAGCGCTTGGCGTGAAGCACTGGCCTGCGGTTGGTTGCCGCGGTTGCTTGTTTTTGTCGCTTTTGTCGTCGGCCTCGGCTTCCTCATTTTCACCGGTCAGCAGGAAGAGCCGCTCAAGAAGTTTCTCGTCTGCCTGCTCGTCTTCGCGATTTCCGTCGCGCAGTTGTGGGTCAACCACCCGCAGGCGTTTTACCGCAACTCCAGCCTCGCGCTCATCTACGGCATCCTGCTGCTGCAACTCGGCACGATCAAAGGCCTGCTCGTGCTGGCCGACACCGGCCGCATCGATTTGCAGCTTGTACCCCTGCTTATTCCCTACGCCTTTGCGCCGCTTGTCTTCTCGGTGCTGCTCGGACGTCACCTCGGTCTCTTCGGCGCCGTCGCGGCCAGTCTCTGGGGCGCGTTTCTCATGCCGGTCATCGACACGGTGTTTCTTGTCATATCGCTCATCTCGGGCGTGGTCGCCGTGCTCTGCACATTGCAAGTGCGCCGCCGCAGCCAACTCATCCGCGCCGGCTTCTACGTCGGTGTGGCCGTTTGGCTGCTCGCCGCCATTTTCGGCCAGATCGGGCCCGCGCTCATCACCGCGCCGGGACTTACCGATTGGGCCATGGTCGGCTGGCAAACGCTCGCCGCTTTCGGCGTCGGCATCGGCACGGCCATTATCGTCAGCGGGGCCCTGCCCGTCCTCGAGCACATCTTCGGTATCACGA